>JAFXZM010000041.1 GCA_017541275.1 Oscillospiraceae bacterium
CATCATCGGAGCGGAACACCTTGCCCGGCGAAAGAATCTTGATCGGCGGCTGGTTCTTCTCCATAACGCGGATCTGACCTGCGGAGGTCTGCGTTCTGAGCAGCAGCTCCGGCGAAACATAGAACGTATCCTGCATGTCGCGTGCAGGGTGATCCTTCGGCGTATTCAGCGCGGTAAAATTATAGTAATCGTTCTCAATCTCCGGCCCCTCAAATACTGTGAAGCCCATGCCCGCGAAAATGTCGATCAGCTCATTGGCAATCAGCGTATTCGGGTGCAGCGCTCCGGCGGTATGCGGTGCTGCCGGCATCGTAACGTCGATCTGCTCGGCGGCGTTCTTCTTTGCGAGCTCCGCTGCCTTTAAGCGTGCATCCTGCGCGGTAAAGAAATCGAGTGCCCATGTTTTCAGTTCGTTGACGATCTTGCCGAATGCCGGCCGCTCCTCCGGTGCAAGGTCGCGCATATTCTTCATCAGCGCGGAAATCTGACCTGCCTTGTTGTCAAGGTACTGCTTCCGGAGCTGATACATCTCCTTTGAATCCTGAATCGCGGCAGCGGCCTGTTCGATTTTTTCCCGCATTGCCTTGATCTGTTCTTCCATGGCATAAACCATCCTCTCGGTTAAATTTGGAATCACGAAAAATCCACTCTATAGTATACAGCAAATCGCAAAGATTGTCAAGCCTGCGTTTTTGCCGAAAGCGGCGCAGTTTACGCCCATACACCCCACAATCGGGAGCATGCGCTTATCTGCGGCGTTTTCGTTTTGTGATTCAATCAGCGAACGCAGTAAAAACGCACAACGAAAAATCTGCGGTTCTTTAGAAGGATAGGGGTTCAGGAAAGCGGGGGTTCGGGGAGAAGCAGGTTTTATCTTTCTGCTGTTTTGATTGGGCGTGTTTCTCCGCGAAAACCGCGCAAATACTGATTGATCTTAGTGCAATACTGCAATAATATTTGCTGAGTATCTGCCGCATAAAAGCCGGTATCCCCTGCATTTCACGGGAATACCGGCTCTGCTTTGTTCAATAATGCTTTAATGCTTTGCGGCACGCTTCGCGTTTGCCCATTTCTGCTGATCGAAGGGCTCATCCAGCCATTTCTCCAGTATCTCATCCCGCTCCCATAACGGCACATTGCTAAACCGGGACGCAAGATCATACATCGCATATCGGTGAACTGCGCAGAGATCCTCCCGGGTGCAGGAAAGCGTAAAATACATGCGGTTTGTCAAAATGAGCTCCTCCTTCCCTGATTGCACACCTTTCTGCGTGCGGCAATTTCTTTCGCCGACTGACATTCCGGACAGCCGGCTTAATCATATTATACCGGATTTTGTCGGATTTGTCAAGAGCCGCTCGCTCCGCACGCGATTCCCGCCGGACTGTATCCAAAATAAGGTGATTCACGGAAATCTACCGGCAGACCTTGCTTTTTTGCCGAAAATGTGCTATAATAGCTGTGGCAAACTGCTGATGCTATTTGCAACTCCGCTCAATGCCCGCCTGACAGTGCTTCTGCTCGCTGCCTTTCCGTCCTTCTGCACGGAAGCTCTGACTGCGTTCCTGCTTCGCCGGCTTTGTGCGGTTTTACCGAAAATACAGGAGATGTAAAATGGCAAAACGAAGAAGAGTGCGCTGGGACCGCGTGATTATGGTCTTCGGCCCGCTGCTGCTGCTGATTCTTATTCTCTTTTTCAGCTGCGGCGGCTCAGAAAAAGGTAAAAAGGATCCAAGCGAGATCTCCGCTGAATCCCCCTCCAGCATGGAAATCGCCGAACAGACCGGCACGACTGCTCTGCCTGCCGAAACAACTGCTCCCGCCGACCCTGCTGCCGTCTATAAGAATGAGCTGATCGTCGTCATCGACGCCGGACACGGCGGCAAGGATGCCGGTGCGCTCAATGACCCCAATAACCCTACACGGCTCGAAAAGGACGATGTGCTCCGCCTCGCGCTCGCTGTCAAAAAGGCTTTTGAAAAATATCCCAATATCCGCGTCATCATGACGCGCGAAACAGATGAGTTCATTGAGCTGAAGGATCGCTGCGCCATCGCCAATAATGCCGCCGCGGATTTCTTTATCTCGATCCACCGCAATTCCGCTCTGACCGGCGACGGCGTCGAAATCTGGATCAATAACGATGCGGGCGGCGACAATACCATGGACAAGCTGCTTGCAACCTACATCATGGAGCTGCTCAAGGAGGTCGGTATTTCGCAGGACCGCGGCATCAAGTCCGGCTTCCGCAATTCCAGTTCCAATGAGCAGAGCAATAACTATTATGTCAACAGAAATACCGATATGCCGAGCTGCCTCATCGAAATGGGCTTCATGAGCTCGGAGGCAGACAACAATAATTTCGACACCCATCTGGACGAATATGCCGAGGCAATCGCTACGGCTGTGGTCGAGCTGGTGACGGACAGAAATCTGTTCGATGTCGAAACAATCGAATAATCATACGGAAGGAGAACCCTGAATTTGGAACAGATCAGCTATACTGCCCTCAGAAAGCTCGCAAAGCAGTGTACAGACCCCAAGCAGCGCATTGCAATCGTCGGAGACTGCGCTACACAGCAGCTTTCCGCGGCAATCGCCGGTGAATCCGTGCGCAGGGGACATCAGCTCGCTGTGCTGGATACCGACTATGACCAGATGGAGGCGCAGCTTTTTGACCCGCAGTCGGAGCTCTATGCCTTCGACCCGGACTATATTCTGATGTTCGCTTCCGTTGAGAAAATCAAGGCGCGGTTCCATGATACCGTACCGGCAGAGCGCACCGGATTTGCCGAGAAGGAAATGCAGCGCTTCGCCGGACTCTGGCAGGCTGCGGCCGCAAACTGCCGCGCGAAAATTCTGATGTTCGATTTCCCTGAGGAGGAGGATGCCGTTTTCGGCAGCTTTGCGCTGCGCACACCCGCTTCCTTCGGCTTTCAGCTCCGCAGGCTGAACCTGCTTTTCAGTGAGCGCATCGCGGCGGATTTCCCCTCTGTTTATCCGATCGCGCTCAGCGCAATGCAGGCAATGCGCGGCAGAGCGGATTTCTTTGAGAACCGTACCTGGTATCTCGCGAAGCTGCCGGTGATTCCGGAGGCTCTGCCCGCTGTCGCGGCAAGAGTGCTCGATACGGTCACGGCACTCGCGGGCAGAGTGAAAAAATGTGTCGTCGTCGATCTCGACAACACCCTCTGGGGCGGCGTCATCGGCGATGACGGCATCGACGGCATTCAGCTCGGTGAGCTCGGCGACGGCCCTGCGTTCATCGCGCTGCAAAAATGGCTGCTGGAGCTCAAGCGCCGCGGCATCCTGCTGGCGGTGTGCAGCAAAAATAATGACGATACGGCAAGAGAGCCGTTTGAAAAGCACCCGGAAATGGTGCTGCGGCTGGAGGATTTCGCCGCCTTTGTCGCAAACTGGGACAATAAGGCGCAGAATATTCAGCAGATTCAAAAAACACTGAATATCGGCATGGACAGCTTCGTTTTTCTCGACGATAACCCCTTTGAGCGAAATCTCGTCCGCGAGATGCTGCCGGAGGTGACGGTTCCGGAGCTGCCGGAAGACCCCGCTCTGGTGCCGGCTTTTGTTGAGGGCCTGCATCTGTTTGAGGCGGTGAGCTACTCCGAGGAGGATGCCGCCCGCACTGCTCAGTATCAGGCGGAGGCAAGCCGCGCTGCCTCGCAGGCGAGCTTCACAAGCTATGAGGATTACCTTGTCTCTCTCGAAATGAAGGGCGAAATCCTCCCGTTCGACAGCTTCCACTATCCCCGCATCGCACAGCTTACGCAGCGCTCCAATCAGTTCAATCTGCGCACCGTGCGCTACTCGGAGGCGGATATCGCCGCTGTTGCGGAGAATCCCGATTATTTCACCCGCTATATGACCCTTGCAGACCGCTTCGGTGAGCACGGCCTCATCAGCGTGGTCATCTGCAAAAAACAGAGCGAGGATACCCTGTTCATCGACACATGGCTGATGAGCTGCCGCGTGCTGCGGCGCGGCGTTGAGGGCTGCCTGTTCGATGCAATCGTCAAAATGGCACTCGACAACGGCTTTACCTACCTCACCGCAGAGTACCTCCCGACCGCCAAAAATAAGATGGTCGAGCACTTCTATGACGAGATCGGCATGCAGCCGACCGGCAGCGGACAGTACCGGCTGGACTGCCGTCTGCATCAAAATCACTCGCATCATATCTCTGTGTGATGAATCTATACAAATTTTCTGAAAAATTCAAAAAACAGCTTGAAATCTTTTTCGATTTGTGTTATAATAGCTGTATGAAGATCGCTGCAGCCGCATGGGCAGCGGTCACCGGCTTCAGCCGGACGTTTGAAAGCGCCTTGCGGAGAAAGAGGAATGACTATGAAGAAATTAACCGTTTTTGCACTGATGGCAGCGGCTGCTGCGGGTGCTGCTGCTTACGTCCTGGCAAAGAAGCGTCAGGATGAGGCATGCTGCCGCTATGACGCTGACGAGTTCGATGATGACGACTGCTTCTGCGAGGACTGCGGCGTTTGCAGTGACGATGTTGCTGAGGAAGCTGCGGATGCAGCAGAGGACGCAGCAGAGAAGGTCGCCGATGCTGCTGAGGATGCAGCAGATGCGATTGAGGATGCTGCGGATGCGCTGACCGGCGAGGACGAGTAATCGGAACGAAGCTTTCGGAAACGGGGTGACGGGCATCTGTCATCCCGTTTTTCATGCAGTTTGTGAGGCGGTTTATGCAAAAAATTCTGGGATACCTGCGCCGCGCCGTGCAGGAATTTGACCTCATCGAAAACGGCGACCGGATCGCTGTCGGCATCTCCGGCGGCAAGGACAGCCTTGTCCTCCTGACCGCTCTGCGCGATTTTCAGCGCTTCGGGCTGCTGGATTATTCGCTGGTCGGCATTACGCTCGACCCGCAGTTCAACGGTGAGCGCACGGATTTTTCACCGGTCGCGGATTACTGCGCACAGATCGGTGTGGAGTATCATCTGATTCCGACACATATCGGCGAGATCGTGTTCGAGCACCGCAGGGAGAAGCACCCGTGCAGCCTGTGCGCCAAAATGCGCCGCGGCGCTCTCCACGACCATGCTAAGGAGCTGGGCTGCAATAAGCTGGCACTGGGACATCACAACGATGACGCGCTCGAAACCTTCCTGATGAACCTCTTTATCGAGGGCAGAATCGGCTGCTATGCCCCGAAATCATACCTTTCACGCAAGGATCTGACTCTCATCCGCCCCCTCAGCTTCGCGCCGGAGCGCGATATCGTGCGGGCTGCAAATCAGATTCCCGCCCTGACCGTTGTGAAATCCAAATGTCCCGTTGACGGACATACCAGCCGCGAGGATATGAAAAGCTTTATCCGTGAACAGGAAAAACAGAACAGCGGCTTCAAAACGCGCGTCTTCGGCGCAATGCGGCGCGGAAATGTGGACGGCTGGGGCGGCAAAACCTATTATCGGAATCTTTCAATGGATAATCCGGAGACAAACGGCAAGCCGGAGCGCTTTCACATGATGGAGCGTGAGATCGCTCGGCGCATCAAGGAGGGACAGTATGCGGATCTTGGGGATTGAAAGCTCCTGCGATGAAACAGCGGCTTCCGTTGTCGAAAACGGCCGCGTGATCCTCTCGAATGTGATCGCCTCGCAGGCACAGGAGCATATGCAGTACGGCGGCGTCGTGCCGGAGCTCGCTTCGCGGCGGCACTGCGAGAATATTCTGTGGGTCGTGAAAAAAGCCCTCTCGGACGCAAATCTTACGCTGGACGGCATTGACGGCATTGCCGTAACCTATGCGCCCGGACTCATCGGCGCACTGCTCGTCGGCGTGAGCTTTGCAAAGGGGCTTGCGATGATGAGCGGCAAACCGCTGATTCCCGTACACCACACGGAGGGCCATGCTGCCGCGAATTATCTCGCGCACCATGCGCTGGAGCCGCCCTATCTCGGCATTATCGTCAGCGGCGGACATACCAGAATCGCAGAGGTGCTGGATTATACGACCTTCCGCACCGTCGGCAGGACGCGCGACGATGCGGCCGGCGAGTGCTTCGACAAGTGCGCCCGCGCTATGGGATTCCCGTATCCCGGCGGCATGCATGTCGATGAAGCCGCGCAGCGCGGCGATGCCTCGGCTTTTCATCTGCCGAAAACTAAAATGGACGGAAATCCGTATGATTTCAGCTTTTCCGGCCTCAAAACCTATATCGTGAATTACCTGCACAATGCGGAGCAGCGCGGCGAAACTGTCAATACCGACGACCTTTCCGCAGCCTTGCAGCAGGAGATTGCCCGCACTGTGACGGAGAAAACAGTCGCGGCTGCAAAGGCGCTCGGCTATCACACCATTGCGCTCTCCGGCGGCGTTTCTGCGAATTCCGGCGTCCGCAATGCGCTTTCGGCTGCCTGCGAGGAAAACGGTCTTGCTTTTTACATGCCCCCTGCCGCCCTCTGCGGCGACAATGCTGCGATGATCGCTGCACAGGGTTATTATAACTATCTTGCGGGCATCACCGCGGATGAATCGCTCAATGCGGTCGCCTCCAAGGAGCTGCGCGGGGAAACCGCGCAGGCACCTGCATGAGAACGCTCGAAGAACTCAAAGCAGGTCTGTTTGTCTGCCGGAGCGACATTCACAGCTTCGGCACGGACGCCTTTCTGCTGACCGGCTTCAGCCGCTACCGCGCACGCGATACCGTCTGCGACCTCGGCACCGGCTGCGGCATTATCCCGCTGCTCATGCAGAGAGCAGGTGCCCCGAAGCAGGTCTTTGCTGTCGATATTCAGCAGGACGCGGTCGAACAGCTCCGGGAGGGGCTTGCGGCCTGCGACCCGGCGCCGGCTGTTACACCGATTTGCGCGGATCTGCGCGATTTATGGGACGGCGCACCGCTGCATTCGCTTGACCTTGTCACATGCAACCCGCCCTATAAAGCGCCCGAAACCGGCATTCTCTCCGCCGACCCCCAGAAGCAGATCGCACGGCACGAGACTGCTTGCAGCTTCGCCGATATCTGTGCCGCCGCTGCAAAGCTGCTGCGGTATCACGGGCGCTTCTGCGTCTGCTGCCGGCCGGAGCGCCTCACCGATTTCATGTGCGCGATGCGGGAAAACGGCATCGAGCCAAAGCGTCTGCGGCTCGTCTGCAAAACTCCGCAGGATGCGCCGTGGCTCTTTCTGCTGGAGGGAATGCTCGGCGCAAAGCCCTTTTTGCAGATCGAGCCGACACTGTTTATGCGCTCCGGCGCGGGGATGACCTCCGAGGCGGCGCAAATTTGTCATTTTGGAGAAAATTACGTATGAGCGGGATTTTATATGTCGTCGGAACCCCGATCGGCAACCTGCGGGATATCACGGAGCGGCAGCTCGAAATCCTCGGAAAAGTGGATTTTATTGCGGCCGAGGATACCCGCGTCACACGCAGGCTGCTGTCGCATTTTGATCTGCACACGCCGCTTGTCAGCTACCATGAGCACAGCCCGGAGGCGGTCATCGCAAGAATCGCGGAACGGCTGCATGCGGGCGAATGCTGCGCCGTCGTGACCGATGCCGGTATGCCCTGTATCTCTGACCCCGGTGCGCTGCTCGTGCAGCGCTGCATCGCGGAGGGCATCCCCATGCAGGTCGTGCCGGGGCCAAGCGCCGTGATCTCGGCGCTTGCAGTTTCCGGACAGGATACCGGCCGCTTTACATTCGAGGGCTTTCTGTCTGTAAACAAAAAACAGCGCTTCGCTCACCTCGACAGCCTGAAGCATGAGCGCCGTACTATGGTCTTTTATGAGGCGCCGCATAAGCTGCTCAATACTTTGCGCGATATGGCGGCGGCGTTCGGCGGGGACCGGTCGCTGTCAATTTGCCGCGAGCTGACGAAAATTCACGAAGAAATGCGGAAAACCACACTCAATGACGCAATCGCCGCCTATGAGACCTGCCCCCCGCGCGGGGAATTTGTGCTCGTGATCGCGGGCGCACCTCATCATTCCGATGAACAGCTCCCGCTGGAGGCTGTGATCGCTCTCGCACGCGATCGGGTCGCTGCCGGAGAGCGTGCGGCGGATGTTTGCAGGGCGCTTGCCGCTGAGACCGGTTATTCCAAGCGCACTCTCTATGAAGCGGTCGCTCAGAAACCATAGCGTAATCAAAACCGTCTGTCCATTCAATTTCGCTTTGTGCTGATAAATAAACGGGGGGAGGGAAAACTCTTGTTTTCCCTCCCCTCAAGTCTGTCAAAAAAGGTATCGCTGCGCGATGATTGATAATGGGCTCTCGCTCGCTTCGCTATGAGTTTGCACCGCAAACTCACCAAACCCACCAAAGGGACACTGTCCCTTTGGAATCCCACATTCATCAAAATGAAAGGAAGTACATGCTTTTTATAATATGGGATTCTTAAGGGCTAGCAGCCCTTAAGCAGGGGTTTGGGGACGGAGTCCCCATTATATATCTGTCGAAAAAGTCTATCATCCGCATAAAAAGCACAAGAAAGGAACAAATTATTTTGAAATGGGGAAAGCAGCCCCGTTGCACGGGGGTACTTTCCCCAAGCCCCTTTCTTCCCGTGCAATAAGGCAAAAGAGTATTTCGCTCACTGCGGTGAGCGACCAGAGACGCTGTCTCTGGACTCTGCGAGCTTTTTGAAAAAAGCTCGACCAAAAACTTTGATTTAGGGTTTATCTACAAGCTTGGGGGAGCCCCATTAGAAATCAATCGGAGATACCGCTTTCTCGACAGACTGCCTGTCTGCTTTCCGGCTGCTTCTTCGAATGGGCGGTTTTATGCGCTCAGCAGTATGTGCTTCAGCAGGGTGAGATCCGCGGCATTCAATCTGCCGTCGCCGTTGAGATCGCCCTGCTTCCAGCTTGTGATGACCCCGGAGCCCGCAAGCCATTTGCTCAGCATCTCCGCGTCGCTGCGGTCAACGGTTCCGTCTGCATTGACATCGCCGATGAGCGATGCGGGCGGGAGCGCTTCCTGCTCGGTGATCGTGATTTTGATATATGTCACGTTGATCGCTTTGTCTTCCGATGTGAACCGGAGCCTGACATCGCCGTCCTTGACGCTGAATGCCTTGGTCAGCGTTTTGGATGCGCTGAGATCGACATTCTCTGCTAGCACCGTGCTGCTGCTGCCGTCCGCCAGCGTGACCGTCGGATGATTGGAGCAGCTCCACGGATCCGCAAACCCGACCTCAAGCTCATACCTGCCCTTCGGCAGCGTAAAGCCGTATTCGAGACTGCGCGCGATATTATTCTCGTACTGATTCTTGGTATAGCGGAAGGATGCGGTTTTTGCGCGGTTGTCCTGTGTGTTGTATTCATCCGGCCATGTGTTCGCGGTGTAAATGCCCTTGCTCTTGGAGCTGCCATTATACTGATCGGTCGCGTCATCTATCAGTCCCCACTGCATGCCGCTGACCTGATCTGCCCCGCAGAGCTGCTCCGTCACGCAGTTGTATATGCCGAATTTGTCGCCGGTGCTCGCGGTCTGTACCCCGTGGTCGCCGCAGTCTACAAAATATGCGACATTGCTGTCATATTCATAATACGGCTTCACTGCGGTCATATAGACGAAATCACAGACCTTTGCGGAAGTGCCCTCATCGCCGGCTGAAAAGCCGATTTCGATGACATCGTATTCCGTATCATTTGCCTGCACGGTTTTCACAGCCTCGGCAATGAGTTCCTTCGGGATGACATATTTCACATTATAGGTATCCGAATTGCCGGTGTAGCTGAGCTTGCCGGAATAGAGAATACGGTTTCCGGCGGTAACACAGATCGGCTTGCCGTTATCGGATTTGCGGTACGTCACCTGCAAAATAGTCAGCGGTGCTTCGGGATCGACGGCCATGCGGTAAGTGAATGAGCCGCCGTCCTTTGCATAGCGGTAGGTGCTGTCGTCGGTCACGCTGACGGTGTTGATCTCCTGCATGGCGTGCAGCTCGTCATTCTCATACTGGCCGTAGCCCGGCTGCACGGTATCGGTGACAGTCACCTTTGCCCGCGGGAGCTCCTCCTCCTGCGCATTGTCTGCGCTCTGGAAATTCCAGTAAATGCCGTAGCGCTGCTGATATTGCAGATAATGCGGCGTGAACGTCAGCGGGCAGTCGGTGCCGGTGAGCGTGAATTTCATTGAATTTGCGTCTTTCACAAGATAGTCGTTGATGCGGAACATATATGAGGAAACGGTGCCGGATTTCGCATCGAGCTTGATTTTTTCTGCCGGGACAATGGCTTCAGACGGAATCGAAACATTCATGCCCGTCGTTCCCTGCTTCATATTTGAAGTTCCGAGCTCCGCACTCAGCACGACAGGGCCGTATTTGAAGGCATAGACATTCGGGTTATCCGGCAGAGAATAGGCCTTGACCTCCATCGGGATCGTCAGCACGATCTGATCGCCGGTCTGGAAATTACCCGATACGACCGCATAATCCTGCACGGTTTTGTAGCTGTATTTCTGGCCGTTGACGGTGATCTTCATATCATCGGCTTTCCAGTCCGGCTCACGGAACCGGAATTCCAGATTGCCGGAGCCCGAAACGGTAAACGTGACAGTATCGCTTTCCGGTATGCTGCTCTTTTGCGTCACGGTGACATTCTGATCCTCCCAGTTCAGCACAGAGCTCTGATAAAAATTGACATACAGCACATTGTCTTTATGCATATACATGGTATCGCCGAGCTTGGTGAAGCTCTCCATGCCGCTGCCGGTGCAGCACCAGAAATTGCGGTAGGGGGAGCTGTATACCTTGAAATAGCCCGTCGCCATCGGCTGAAAATAGGTCGTCATGCCGGTCTCCGGATTCTGCGAAGACAAAATGGAATTATAATAAGTATTCTCGTAGTAATCCATATACTTCGCATCGCCGGTGATCTGGAACAGCGCCCGCGAGAGCTTGAGCATATTATAGGAATTGCAGGTTTCACAGTTGCAGTTTGTACGCTCCGCGTCGAGAATATCATCCTTGCCGAAATGCTCCCATTCGCTGTTGCCGCCGGTGATATATGTGTGGTGGCTCCGCACCATTTCCCAGAAGGCCTTTGCATATTCGAGATAGCGCGATGCATCGACCTTTTCTCCGCCGATTGTCTTGCCGTCCAGAACCATATAGCGCTTCAGTGCGCCGAGAAATTTCGGTATCGTCGTATTGGCGTGCCGGTTGTTCAGCACATTCTGCCCGCCCTTCAGCACGGCCTCGTGCAGTCCTGTTTCATCAAAAATATGCGCTGCAACAGCGTGATTCTCCTTGCCCGTGATCGCATACAGATCGTACAGACAGTCGTTCATGCCGCCGTATTCAATGCCGAGCACACGGTTCCGCAGGTTGTTGTCCCATCTGGAGCAGCGGTTATAGACCCAGTCACCGAGCAGGGAGACAACGTCCTTCGCAGGCGCATAGCCTGTGCAAATATAAACGTCATTCAGGCCCGCTATGAGCTTGTGCATCGTATACCACGGCACCCATGCCTCGGTAATGATATTGGTCTTGCCGCTTTCGATATTGTCGAACTGCTGCTCGACATTGTTCCGGTTCGGGATCGTTGCCGCCCAGAGGAAGCCGGTCTTGCCTTTGGAATTTCTCTGGCATTCCTGAAGCCCGTCAATCAGTATTTTGAGTTTTGAAAGGATCTCCTGCTTCTGCGAATCTGTCGCGAGCGGATTGACATACGCCTGCGACAGTGCAGTCAGGTAATGTCCGACGGTGTGGCCGCCGATCAGGGAATTCTCCCAGCCGTCATAGCGCGAAGCGCCGCCTGTGGACAGCCCTGCGTTATCACGGAACCCGGCCAGGAGCTTTGCATTGTCAAACGACAGCAGATATGCAATCTCTTTTTCAAATGCATTTACACAATACGGATCGGTAAGCGTTACATCCGACATCGGAAATGTCCGGATGCCCGCACCGTCCGCGGCTTCAGCAGGCAGCGGGAAGGCTTGCCCTGCTGTCATCAGCACTGATACGGACAACAGTGCAGACAACATTTTTTTTGTTTTTCTCATTGCTTTCATTTTTGAACCCCCTAAATGATTTTCCCCCCATTCTATTATATTGGCGAAAAACGCTTCTGTCAATTACTTTTTGTGCTATTTGCTGATTGATTGTCTTCATTTACAGAGAATCCTAGTCTGGAATGCCATGATACAACTCCGCGAAAGACCGGTCAGAAATCATGATATGCTGCGGATTTTTGGTATAAGATGTACAGATATTTGCACTGGGGGAATCCTTCTGCGGCGCAGGCCTTCACGGCTTTTTGTTCAATTATCATTCGCTGCATGAGCTGAATAGATTATTTGTAAGGTATCGCTGCGAGCTTTTTGAAAGAAAGCAAACGCCGGCAAAGCTGACGTACCAAAAACTTTTATTTGACATCGCCGGTTACGTTCTGAAAATCCCTGATTAGCCGCTCCCGTAATGGGAGCAGTGCTTGACAGCCGAGCGGGCTTTGTGATATAATAACAATGTATTGTAAAAAGAAGGAACGGAACGCAGGCATCGCATCATGCTCTGCGGGAACGGTGCGCCCTGCGTGCACGAAAGGATTGAGATTATGGCAGCCAAAAAGAAAAATATTGCGTTTGACAACGCACAATACCTGAAAACACAGTCCGAGCATATCCGCGAACGTATCCGGCAGTTCGGCGGCAGACTGTATCTGGAATTCGGCGGCAAGCTCTACGACGATTATCATGCCTCGCGCGTTCTGCCGGGCTTTCAGCCGGATTCCAAGCTCCGGATGCTGCTGCAAATGAAAAAGGAGGTCGAGATCGTCATCGCGATCAACGCCTGCGACATTGAGCAGAACCGTACCCGCGGTGACCTCGGCATCACCTACGATACCGATGTGCTCCGCCTGATCGGCGTGTTCCGGAAAAAGGGTCTGTACGTCGGCAGCGTTGTCATGACGCGCTACACCGGCGAGCCTGCTGCGGATAAGTTTCAGAAGCGGCTGGAATCGCTCGGCATCCGCGTCTACCGGCATTACCCGATTGAGGGTTATCCCTCAAATCTCTCGCTGATTCTTTCGCCGGAGGGCTTCGGCCGGAATGAGTACATTGAGGTTTCACGGCAGCTCGTCGTCGTGACCGCACCCGGACCCGGCTCCGGTAAAATGGCTGTCTGCCTTTCACAGATCTATCAGGAGCATCAGCGCGGCATTGAGTCGGGCTATGCAAAATTCGAGACCTTCCCGATCTGGAATGTTCCGCTCAAGCACCCTGTCAATGTCGCTTATGAGGCTGCGACCGCCGATCTCAACGATATCAACATGATCGACCCGTTCCATCTGGAAGCGCACGGCAAAACTGCGGTCAATTATAACCGCGACGTCGAGGTGTTCCCGGTGCTGCACGCGATGTTTGACCAGATCTACGGCATTTCGCCGTATCAGTCCCCGACGGACATGGGCGTCAATATGGCCGGCTTCTGCATTGTCAATGACGAGGCGGCAAAGGCCGCATCCCGTCAGGAGATCATCCGCCGCTACTTCACCGAGCGCTGCAATCTGCGGCAGGGCAAGTCCGATGCGGAAACCGTCGGCAAGCTCGAGCTGCTGATGCAGCAGATGAACCTGACCGAAGAAGAACGCCCGGTCATCGCGAAAGCACGCGAGATCGCGGAAAAAACAGGCGAACCGGCGGCCGCATTGCAGCTCCCGAACGGCAAAATCGTGACGGGCAAGACCTCCGATCTCATGGGTCCCTGCTCGACCATGCTGCTCAATGCGCTGAAGTCGCTCGGCCGCATCAATGACGATATTCTGCTGCTCAGTCCGACTGTCATCGAGCCGATCCAGCATCTGAAGGTCGATCATCTTGGCAACGAAAATCCGCGCCTGCATACCGATGAAACGCTGGTCGCACTGTCGATCTCGGCGGCGACTAACCCGACCGCTGAGCGTGCGATGACCCAGCTCTCGAAGCTGCGCGGCTGCGAGATGCACTCGACGGTTATTCTTTCGCAGGTCGATGAGCGTACCCTGAAGCGCCTCGGCATCAATATTACCTGCGACCCGCTGTTCCCGAGCAATCGGCTGTATCAGAAGTAAAATGGAAAATAAACGCATCTGCGTGATATTCGCGGGCGGCCCGGAGCAGGGGGCACCCTGCCTGCCGGTGCCGGAGGATGCATTCATCCTCTGTGCGGACAGCGGCCTGAAGCTGTGTCAGCGGCTGAACTGCGTGCCGGATCTGGTGCTCGGGGACTATGATTCCCTCGGCGCGGAGCCGGCCGGTCTGCCGCACATCACCGCACCTGCCGAAAAGGACGACACCGACACGCTCCTCGCAGTGCGGCATGCACTGGCGCGGGGGTTCCGCGATATCCGCATTTACGGGGCCTTCGGCGGCCGGCTCGACCATACCCTCGCCAATCTGCAAACACTGCAATTCCTGCATGTACACGGCGCGGCGGGTATGCTGGTCGGAGCGGGGGACTGGGTCTGCCTTCAGCCTGCGGGCACAGTGCGGCAATATGCCGGACAGCCCGGCTTCACCTTCTCGGTGTTCGCATGGTCGGAGCAGTGTACCGGTGTGTGCATCCGCGGCACAAAATACACAATGGAAAACGGCATGCTGACGCGCAGCTTTCCGGTCGGCGTGAGCAATGAGATCACGGCGGCGTGCGCGGAGATCGCCTGCGAAACGGGGCTGCTGCTCGTCGCGGGCAGTGCGGCGGAGCTGAGCTGCCGCAATGCGTAACAGGAGGTCGGAGCTATGGCGAAAAAAGTACTTCTGGTGATCGAAATGCAGAACGATTACCTCTGGGAGAAGCGAAAGCAGAAGTTCCCGTATGATACGGAAACGCTCGTTTCTGCGGTCAATTCAGCAATCGCAGAGGCGGAGGCGGCCGGTACGGATGTGATCTGTCTGATGCAGGTCTTTCCCGATACACCGACCAATCATCTGGTCTTTGGCTTCTGCATCGAGCAGACCGAGGGCGTGAAGCTCTATGCCGGACTGCATGCGGAACATGCAAAGCAGATCGAAAAAAACACCGCCGACCCGTATTTGTCGGCGGAATTCGCGAAATATGTTTCTGCACAGGGCTATGACGAGTTTCTGCTCTGCGGCATCGACGAATACGGCAGCATTTCCGGTGCTGCAAAGGCGATTGCGCAGCACGGCGCCGCCGTCACGATCCTGAAGGCCTGCACCGCGACGCGCTTTCCCGCAAACAAACTGATCCCCGTGCGCAATGAGCTGAAGCAGCTCGGCGTGATCTACAAATAACACACAGAGCCCCCGGCGCTGCCTGACGCACCGGGGGCTCTACTTTGCGGGGTCATGGTACCTTCAGCGCAAGAACATCCGTGTAATACCGCAGAATGACCTGCGCATCGTTGGCGGCGATCCGGTTGTCGTTCGTGACATCGGCACAGAGCCGCTGCTCTTTTGTAAAGGTGCAGGGCTTGCCAGCGAGAATAAAGACGTACTCTCGGAGCACCATTTGCGCATCGTCTGCGGCAACGCTTCCGTCGCTGTTGATATCGGCATCCTTTGTCTCGGCGATTCGCCGCCAGACAAGCTGATAGCTTTTGATTTGGCCGTCCTGAAGGAGCTGCTCTCCCAGCGCCTTTGCTTCTTCCGCAGTCATGGGATTGTCCTTCCGCTTGGCATATGTACCCCATTCGCATTCACTGGCTGTCGAAAGATAATCCGGCATGTTGTAAAACACCCCGGCAAATATATCATTCACGCCGGTCACATGAATGACGCCGGTGAATTCTGTTTTGCAGTCCTCCGGCTGCTCAATCGCGTGCACATAATAAATAGAATTATTCGGCTCGCCGAGCATAAAGTGAAAGCTCATCGGGAATTCCGTCAAATCAGATAAGATGTACTCCGGAAGATCCTCCGGCGGGGTATCCCAAACAGCTTCACCCTCTGCCGAGGCAGTCAAAGCAACCGCGTTCGCCGCAGTTACCAAAGCTGTCAATGCACTGAATGTGAACCTTCTTATGTTTTTCATAACAATTCCTCCAATCTGTTAGGTTTCGGTTTGATCTGAAAAGAGGGCACAGCTTTCCCCTCTTATAATATAAGTCTCCTTTTTGGGGAGGGAAGTTGCACTTTCAGCCGAAAAATCGGCAAATTGCACAAAGGAGAAACCCAAATATCCCCCTCTATTATATTATACGATATTTCCTGCAAATCATAACAGTTTTTCAAAAGAAATCGGCACACTGCACAAAACGAGCGGGTGCATTCTGTACAGATTGTCCTGCCGCAGCAATGGCACACAGCGGAAAGAAAACTGACTGCGACTCCCGCGTGTGAAGCGCATCATTCTGCACATACTGACTCTGTGCGGCGAATCACCGCAGAGAGGAAGAAAACGGATGAAGATGAAACAAAATCGCGTCAAAAAATGGATCGCGAAGCTCGCAGTCTGCGGCGCGGCGCTGCTGACGGCGCTGACGGGCACCGCACAGTATTATGCCCGCAGTCTCCCCGATCATTACTACACGCAGCCGGATCGCCCGCTGAAGATCGGGGCGGCGCTCCCTGTGACCGTGAGTCCCGGCAGCTCCGAGCCGGCAAGCATACAGGTTGCGGAGCTGCGGCTGTTCGGCTTTATGCCGGTCAAAACGGTCTCGCTGACGGCAGTTGCACCGGTGCAGGTGTATGCCGGCGGCGAGCCCTTCGGCATCCGCATGCATATGGCGGGTGTCATGGTCGTATCGCTGAGTGAGCTTCCGGCCGCAGAGGGGCATGCGTGTCCGGCGGCGGCAGCAGGCATCGAGCCCGGCGATATCATTCAGGAGGCCGGCGGCATGCGCATCAGCAGCAGCGCCGATCTGCAAAAGGCCGTTGCGGAATCGGACGGCGCACCGCTTTCCGTCAGCTATCTGCGCGGCTCGGTGCAGCGAACGGTCTCCGTACAGCCGGTGTGGTCGCCCGCTGCAAAGCGCTGGCAGACCGGCATGTGGGTTCGCGACAGCACCGCCGGCATCGGCACTGTGACCTATTACCTGCCCAGCGCAACCGGTCAGATTCAGTTTGCCGGGCTTGGACATGCCGTCTGCGACCCCGATACCGGCGAGCTGATTCCGCTTGCATCGGGCGATGTGATCTCGGTATCTGTGCGGGATGTGATCGCAGGGCGGCGCGGCGCGCCGGGTGAGCTGCGCGGGCGGTTTGACACCGGACAGCAGATCGGCACGCTGCTTTGCAATTCACAGAGCGGCGTGTTCGGCACAATGACCGCGCTGCCGAATAAGCAAATGCTGCTGCCGCTGGGCTTCCGGCAGGATATCGAACGCGGCGCTGCGGAGATCCTCACGACGGTTTCCGGCACGGAGCCGCAGGCATATTCCGTGGAAATCGAGGAGATCCGCGATCATGACGCAGCCATGCGGAATCTGATCGTGCATGTGACCGACCCTGCGCTGCTTGCGCAGACCGGCGGCATTGTGCAGGGCATGAGCGGCAGTCCGATCATCCAGAACGGGCGGCTCATCGGCGCTGTCACGCATGTATTCGTGCGCGACCCGACCCGCGGCTACGGGATTTTTGCAGAAAACATGTATGCGCAGACGGCCGCACAGGCTGTCACCGCAGAAAAAGAGGCCGCCGGAGCGCGTGCTGCCGCAGCAGGCAGTCAGCAGGAGCCGGCCGCTTCCGGGACGTAATCTGACAGCGGGGCGGAGCTTCGGTTCCGTCCCGCTTTGTCTGCTGCTGAATCGGAGGCCGGTTTTGCCCCCATGCTTTCATTCCTGTCGCTTTTTCTCGTATTCCCCATTGCGCTTTTTCATAGAATATGCTATAACCGGGCAGTGCCCGGCTCCGATTTTGCTCCCATGCTGTCTGACTGTAATTTTTTCTGACTGCGCCCATTGCACTTTTCTGCATAATATGCTATAATAGAGGCTGTACACAGATCAGTGTCATATTTTTTCAGAAAGAAGTGTGTCTGTATGACCAAAATTACCATCTTTTCCGGCTTTCTCGGTGCCGGAAAAACTACGCTGATTAAAAAGCTCATTCAGGACGGCTACAAGGGCGAAAAGCTCGTGCTGATCGAAAATGAGTTCGGTGATATCGGCATCGACGGCGGCTTTCTCAAGGAGGCCGGCATCCAGATCAATGAGATGAATTCCGGCTGCATCTGCTGCTCACTGGTCGGCGATTTCGGCAAGGCGCTGAAGCAGGTGCTGGAGGAGTATCACCCCGACCGCATCCTGATCGAGCCCTCCGGCGTCGGCAAGCTCAGTGACGTTATCAATGCCGTGCGGAATCTGCATATGGAGGATGTCGAGCTGGACGGCTTCACGACAATCGTGGATGCGAAAAAATGCAAGATGTATCAAAAGAATTTCGGCGAATTCTTCAATAACCAGCTTACCTATGCGAGCTGTCTGATTCTCAGCCACACCGCCGGTCTGACGCAGGAGCAGATTCATGACACCGTGCAGCGCATCCGTACCTGCAACGAGAAGGCTCCGATCGTCACGACCGAATGGGACGAGCTGACCGGCAAGCAGCTTACCGATGCAATGACGCAGAAAAACACCCTTGACGATGCGCTGAAGGAGCTGCTCGACGAGGCAAATGCGCATCATCACCACCACCACGACCACGACGACGAGCACGAACATCATCACCATGACCACGATGACGAGCATGAACATCACCACCATGACCATGATGACGAGCACGAACATCACCACCATGACCATGATGACGAGCATGAACATCACCACCATGACCATGATGACGAGCACGAACATCATCACCATGATCACGATGACGAGCATGAACATCATGACCACGGCCCGGACTGCACCTGCGGCTGCCATGACCACGAGCATCATCATCACCATGCTGATGAAATATTCACGAGCTGGGGCACCGAAACACCCAAAGTCTTTACCGCAGACGAGATCACCGCTACGCTCAATGCGCTGGGCAATGAGGAGCAGTACGGTCTGGTGCTGCGCGCAAAGGGAATCGTCGCGGGCGCGGACGGCAGATGGATTCACTTTGACTATGTTCCGGGTGTGCCGGATGTGCGCACCGGCAGTGCGGAGACAACCGGCAGACTGTGCGTCATCGGCTCGAACCTGAAAGAGGATGCCGTTGCGGCACTGTTCGGCGTGCAGTAAGGAGGCAGGCAGATGCCAAATCAGGATGATTTTATTCCCGTTTACCTGTTCACCGGCTTTCTGGAGGCAGGCAAAACGAAATTTGTACAGGACGCGCTGGAGGACGAGCGCTTCAATACCGGCGAACGCACACTCCTGCTGATCTGCGAGGAGGGCGAGATCGAATATGACCTCAGCCGCTTCCCGAAAGATACCATTTTTCCGCATGTGATTGACGAAAAGGACGAGCTGACGCCCGAAAACCTCGAAAAGCTGCTGAAGCAGTATCACGCCGAGCGCGTTGTTATGGAATACAACGGCATGTGGCTGATTCCCGATCTGTTCAATGCCCTGCCCGATGACTGGGCGATCTATCAGGCGGTGTTCATTGCCGATGCATCGACGTTCATGAGCTATAATGCAAACATGCGCAGCCTGGTTGTCGATAAGATCAATGCCTGCGAAATGGTGTATTTCAACCGCTTCAATGACAGCATGACCGTCAAGGATTTTCACCAGATTATACGGGGCGTCAGCAGACGCATCGACATCTACTATGAATATCCGGACGGAAAAACGATGTTTGACGACATCGAAGACCCGCTCCCGTTCGACGTCAATGCCGCACATATTGTCATTGAGGACCGCGATTATGCGCTCTGGTTCCGTGATCTCATGGAAACGCCGGAAAAATACAACGGCAAGACCGTGACATACAAGTGTATGGCTGTGAAGCAGCTCAATTTCCCGAAAAATATGGTCGCAGTCGGCAGACATATTATGACCTGCTGCGTCGAGGATATCCAGTTCTGCTGGCTCGGCGCGTTTTCAGACAAAAAAATCACTGTCCGCAAGGGACAGTGGTACAGCGTGACCGGCAGGATTGAGCTTCGGCGCAACCGCGACGGCTCTCCGGCGCCGATCATGGTGATGCAGAATCTGGAGGATGCCGCAGCGCCGGAGCAGGAGGTCGCAACCTTCTACTGATCGCTGCGCGTTGATTTGAAACGGGCTTCGCCCAGACCCGCTGAACGAACCTTGTTCCTTTGGCGGCGTTTGCGGCGGAGCCCTCATTACTGATTGCCCGTGCAGCAATACCGCTTTGCATTTGCTGCGGAAGCTGCTGCATTTTGTATTTTCCGGCGCATTCCGGTGTTTTTTTCAGAAGAACACCGGTATTTTTTTCGCCGGACATCCGGCACCGCGACAGGTTTCGCAGGTGCGGTCTGCTATAATAAGAGCATTCTCCTACAGAAAGGGTGCTCTGATTATGAAACGGATTATTTGCGTCATCGCGGCTGCGCTGATGCTGCTCTGTACTGCATGCAGCGCATCGGCAGCGGGTACGGATACGGACGCACTCCCTCCCGGCGGACAGTCCTTGCAGCAGCTTCATCTGTCCGATGCCCGGCAAAAGCTCTGCGGCGTATGGGTTCCGTATTTTATCTGCGACAGGCTGTTTGCCTCAGATGATGCACAGACCTGCGCCGGCAATGTACGGAGCTATTTACAGGAGCTTCAGGTATTCGGCGTCAATACCGTTTTCCTGCATGTCTGCGCCTTTGGTGAAAGCATTTATCCTTCCGCGTATTATCCGCAGTCACCGACCGTTCACGGGCTGAATGCGCTGCAAATCTTCCGGGAGGCATGCGAGGATGCCGGCATGGCGCTGCATGTCTGGCTGAATCCTCTGCGGCTTCAGACCAAGGCCTATATGGAGGAGCAGCGGGGCGATGCTGAGCTTGTGACATGGTTTACGAATTCTGCGCTCCGGAAAACGCATCTGTCCGAATGGGACGGGCGATACTATCTGAATCCGGCAGCGGATTCGACCCGCAGCTTTCTCGCCGGTGTGATCTCAGAGCTGATCGAAACCTATCATCCCGCCGGCGTGCATATCGACGATTACTTTTATCCGACTGTCGAGCCCGCCTTTGACAGCGCGGATTATTCCGCTTCCGGCAGCAAAGACCTCGCTGCATGGCGGCGGCAGAATATCACGGCACTGCTGAAAACAATGTATCAGGCAGTACACACCGCAGACAAAAACGCGGTTTTTTCGATCAGTCCGCAGGGGAATCTGCTGCAAAATTATGATACGCTTTATGCGGATGTTGCCGCATGGTGTGCGGCGGGAGACTGCTGTGATCTGCTGATTCCGCAGATCTATTTCGGCTACCGGAACGAGCTTTGTCCGTTTGCGGAAACGGTGGAGGAATGGATGCTGCTCCCGCGTGCGGATTCGGTGCAGATGGCTGTCGGGCTGGCGGCCTACAAGGTCGGAGAGGAGGACAATTTTGCCGGCGACGGCAGCCGCGAATGGATTTCCGAGCCGGGGCTGCTCGCCCGTCAGACGGCGGAAATTCTGGGTGAGCCGGAGTTCTGCGGCGCGGTCTGGTATCACAGTGATGCGCTGCTTGGCCTCTCTGCGCAGGAGCGTGATGCACTGATCCGGACTGTGCTGGAGAAATAACACAGCACGCGGAAAAGCATCCTATCGGGGAGCGGCTAAATCGCGGATAATATTGTTCAAATATCAGTTTGTACAAGAGCGGGACATATTATTTTGTAATGGGAGAGAGAATACTTTTGTTTTCTCTCTCCCCCCCAGCTTGTAGATAAACCCTAAATCAAAGTTTTTGGTCGAGCTTTTTTCAAAAAGCTCGCAGAGTCCAGAGACAGCGTCTCTGGTCGCTCACCGCAGTGAGCGAAACACTCTTTTGCCTTACAGCACGGGAAGAAAGGGGCTTGGGGAAAGTACCCCCGTGCAACGGGGCTGCTTTCCCCATTTCA
>JAFXZM010000005.1 GCA_017541275.1 Oscillospiraceae bacterium
AGTTAAATTGGCTCGACAGCAGAATTTCAGTCAGAAAAGAAAAGCTGCGAACAGCGGCGTTCGTCAAGGCTGCCGGAGACAGCGAGCCTATGCGCTGCTTTAGCAAATCGCCAGCGGGGGCTCCCCGCGGGCTCCCCGCGGGCTCCCCGCCGCCTTTTTGCAAATAATCTTAAAATACCTGCACGAAAACTGCCTGCTGCATTGTTTTATATGTGAAGGGCCCGAAGAATATCCGCACTCAAAAGAACGGAGGTACCCATGAACAAGGAAAGCTATTGCAGCGCTGTTTCGCAGATCTGCTGGTCTGTTCAGCAGCGCAGGAAAATCGAGGCGCTCCTCAGTCTTCCTGCCGATTCGCCGGAATTCGAGGAGGAAACGGAATATACCGTGATCGGTGAGGTCACAAGGGAGGAGCTGAGAAAAATGAACGAGCAGAATGAAAAGCGTGAAAAAAGACGGCATATCAAACTCTGGATCATCCTTTCCGCGGCTGTGCTGCTCGCTGCGGGCGGCGGCATCGCGGCTGGCGTTGCCATGCGGCAGAAGGACACGACCGTTCAGAAAAATGACCCGAACGGCGACCTCGACAAGGGCCTCGGCCTGCACCTCACCGATCAGTGCTTCAATCAGGCGGAGCATATCAGAAATGACCAATATCTGCGGAACTCCGGCTGGAACATCAACTACATGCCCTGCGCGCGCTCGGAATACGGCTGGTATCACTGGAATTCCGAAAAGATCAATTTCGAGATCGTTCAGGACGGCGACGAATCGTATCAGTCATTCGATATGAAATACTATCTTGCCTTCACCGACAAGGAAAGCGGCCAGACCGTTCCGCTCTGCGCACGCCCGAACTGCGAGCATGACGGCAGCCTCTACTGCACCGCAACGACCAAAGCCTATAATGCTTCTCTGCCCGTCAATTATGACGGAAGGCTCATCGCCACGGCACTCCGGAATTCCGACCCGGACAATTATGAGAACAATAAACAGAGCTTTGTGCTGATCGAATATGAGCCGGACGGCACGGCGATCAATGAGCTCTGCACCGTTTCCGAGGATGTCGGCGGCTTGATTAACTTCACGGAACCGTTTATTCACCGCGGCTATGCATGGATGATCGTGCCGGAGATCAGGAGCTCCGAGCGCGATCCGCTGACCGGCAGAATTACGCAGAACGGCGGCTGGAAGATTTACGGCTATGAGTTCGCGACCGGCAAGACCGTCTGCGTCTATTCCACCATGCCGGAGCCGGACAAGGCTGAGGTCTATACCATGCCGATAAAGCTCGTGCCGGACGGCGACTACCTCTATTTCTACATTCCAGAACAGGATACTTACAGCTCTGCGACCGCGAAAAATGATCTGCCGGTCGGACTGTACCGCCTCAGCCTGCTCAGCGGACAGACCGAAAAGGTCTTTGACGGCTGGAATGACAATAATTATACGGTTTCCGGCAATTACGTCATCGGCATCGAGGGGAGCTCAATCGTGCGGGTATACAACATGGAGACAAAGGAAGACATCATGCTGGAAAACTGCGCATGTGCCTATCTGACCGACGGTGAATATATCTACATGTCACGCTACGGCATGAATGAGAGGATTCAGGAGGCCATTCAGATCTATGATCTCAGCGGCAAGCTGATCCGGGAAATTCCTATGAAGGAGGATGGCTTCTCCACTGTAACGGATATGATCATCGCGGACGGGAACATGTATATCTACCGGTGTGGTGAGGTCACACTCGAAAAGAATAAGGAAGGCGTTGAGATCATCACGCATGAAATGCCGATGGTGCTCTACAGCGATATCGAGGCTGTCAAGGCCGGAAAGCCCGAATGGAAGCTCGCGTATGAAGTCCCCGGCGAGGAAATGAACAACCCGATCCCGGAGGATGAAAAATTCAAGGAATCCGATTCGGATGCGGCAAAGAATGCAGAATCCGATGATGAAAATGCAGAAGGGAGTGATGATTCCGATGCTCAGTAAGGAGAATCTGGCGCTGTATGCGTTCCAAAAATTCGGCGATACCGCTTTGCAGGCGGCATTCTGCTGCATCGGAAACCGCGCGGATGCGGAGGATGTGGCACAGGAGGTCTTTTTCTCCCTGCACAAGACCCCGCGCGATTTCGCCGACGACGAGCATCTGAAGGCATGGATCCTCCGCGCCGTCATCAACCGCTGCAAGAATATTCACAAGAGCGTCTGGCGGCGCATGCGCGTTAATATGGAGGATATCCCGACCGCCGCGCTTGCCGTCCGGAACAGCCGCGAAAAGGAAATCCTCAACCTCATCACATCCCTCCCGCAGCCCTACTCCGAGGTCGTGTATCTGCACGACTACGAGGGCTTTACCATCCGGGAGATCGCACAGCTCCTGAACCGCCCGGAAAACACCGTCAGCTCGCAGCTCCGCAGAGGTCACCAGAAGCTGCGCATGGAGTTGTCGGAGGAGGACTGACGGATGAAAAGGGAGGCGTATGTCCGCGCGGTTTCTCGCATCCGCTGGACAGATGAACAGCGCAGTGCGATCGAGGCACTGCTGCGCCGGCCGCTCTCAGATGCGCCTGTGCAGTCACAGGCGGAAAACGGCCGCGAGGACGGCTTTGTCGAGGTCTTTTATAAAAATATGCATGAAACGGAGAATTCTGCTATGGCAAAGGAAGAACGGAAGCATAAGCGCCTGGGGCGCATCGGCTGGGTGATCGTCGCTGCGGCGATTCTCGCGGCAGGCGGTGCCGTCGGCGCGGGTGTCGCCTATGCGAAAAAGCAAAAGCTGAACGGCGGCGATGCTCAGGGCGTTTTCCATCTGCACCTGACGGATGATGAAGACTGTTACGGCCGGCATATCCTGCAGCGTGCGGAATCAGGATACTATTTCTACAAGACCTACTTCAACTATGAAACCCTGGATGACGGCAGCTTCTCAACGCTCATCAAACAGAACCCGGAAGCCGGATACATCCTTTCCATAAACGGCGAACGGGAAATGCAGCAGCAGACCGTTCAGGTCGGACACGAGATCCTGAGCTATTCGGATGCGGAAACCGGCGAATATGCGCCGCTCTGCGCAAGACCGAACTGCACCCATGACGGCAGCCTGTTCTGCACCGCGACCACGGCCGCCTATGACATCGGAAGGTATAGCTGGAACAACGGTCAGACCGGCGTCATCTATGCGGACGGCTACCTCTATGCGCTCGCAGAAAAGGTCGATGACCCCCAAGCCTATCAGGATGCGGACTGGATTGACGAAACGCTCACAAGAAAGAATCATCAGGTGCTCCTGCGCTATGAGCCCGACGGCACCGGCATCGAGGAAATTCACGATTTCGGCGTCGGCAAGGGCTGCTGCCGCCCTGTGCTGCACCGCGGCTATCTCTGGTTCTCCGTGCAGCTCATGACCTACGGCGAGGAGGTCGAAAGCCCGATTACGCACAGAAAAGCCGATTTCACAAACGGCGGCTACGAAATCTGGGGCTATGAGCTCAGAACAGGTGATCTCGTCAAGGTCTTTTCCGGTATGGGCGACCCCTCGCTCAACCATGTCAATGAACGGCCGACCGACATGTACGGCATCGGCGACGATCTCTATATCATTGCCGGACAGGGCGACTGGGTCTCCGGCGGCGGCACGCGCAGACTCAATCTGCTGACCGGCGAGATGACTGCGGCTGCGGATTTTTCGATATTTTTCGGCTTCAGCGGGAAATACGGGCTGAACTGCGTTGATCTCAACCGGAATAAGGTCGCCGGTCTGGAGCAGTCCGGCTGGTATCGGGTCGATCTCGAAAGCGGCGAAATGAAGCTGCTTCTGCGCGACGATGACAAGGAAACGGATTATCTGAATCTGATGATCTCCGGGGATTATATCATCAGCACCGGTGCGAACCGGATGCCGGAATGGAGATATGACAGCACCGGAAATATCCCGCCCGTGCAGCCCAACCGCACCGAGGAACCGCTGATCTCCATTCTCGACCTCGACGGAAATGAGCTGTGCAAGGTCAAACTGCCCGAAATCCCCGAATATCCGGAAAATCAGGGCATCGTCGTCAGCTGGAACACCGAATGCATCCTTGACGGACAGCTCTATCTCTCCCTCTCCGTCATCGACGAAAACCCCTACTGGCAGCTTGCCGGACGCATGTACGCCTGCCCCGTCGATGACCTCATCAGCGGCAAATGCGGCTGGAAGGTCTGCTATGAAACGATTGAGGAACAGCAGAGCGATGAAATGTATCAGAATGCAGCAGAACGCGCAAGAATCTTTGCGGAATTACAGGAAAAATCTGAACAGAACTGAAAGAGGGGCTGATTATTATGGCAGAGAATGCAAATTTACAGGCTGCGGACAGCAATGCTGAGGATAACGAAATCAGAACGGCAGAACAGAAGAATGATAAACCAAAAAAGAACGGGAAAAAATGGGTGCTGCTCACGGCAGCAGTCCTCCTCGCGGCGGGCGGTGCGGCCGCAGGCGGCATCCTCTATGCAAAGCACCGTGTGCAGAACACTGACGTCAAACCACAGGGCGTGTTCAGACTGCGGCTGACCGATGAAACGGACAATTTTGGCCGGCATTCACTTCAGCGCACCGAAGACGGCTTCTATACATGGAAAAACTACCTGACCTATGAGGCCGTCAGCAATGACGGCAGCGGGATTCTCGAACAGAAGACCCAAGGGTATCTGATGAGCTACACCGATGCGGAGACCGGCGAGTATGCGCCGCTCTGCGCGAGGCCGAACTGCACCCATGACGGCAGCCTGTTCTGCCCGGCCTCTACCAAAGCCTACCGGCTGGATAATAATGCGGACATACAGGCCGGCAATGAGATCCCGGCGGTCTGCGCGGACGGCTATCTCTATACGCTCGCCGAAAAGCCGGATGACCCCGATTTTAATATGATGGATGAGGTCTTCGGGCATCCGGAAAAATACGGCTCGGATATCGAGGTCGGCTCCGGCGATCATTTCATTCTGACCGATCAGGGCGCGGTCATGGACAAGTGCCATGAGGTGCTGATCCGCTATGAGCCCGACGGCACCGGCATCGAGGAAATCCATGATTTCGGCGTCGGGGAGGGCTGCTGCAAGCCCGTCTGTCACCGGGGGTATCTGTGGTTTTCCGTGCAGCTCGTCTCTTACGGCGAAGTCACCGAGCACCCCATTACGCATGAACCCAGAATGTTTGTCAACGGCGGCTACGAAATCTGGGGCTATGAGCTCAAAACCGGCGAGCTCGTCAAGGTCTTTTCCGGCATGGGCGACCCCACGCTCAATCATGTCGATCTGCGGCCGAGTATGATGTTCGGCTCGGGCGATTACCTGATCTTTCAGGCGGGGAATAGCGACTGGGTCTCCGGCGGCGGATTCCGCAAGCTCAATCTGCTGACCGGCGAGCTCACCGCTGTACCGGAATTTTACCCGTGGTTCGGCTTCAACAGCCAGTACGGCCTCCGCTATGTCAATCTGGAGTACGATAAGTCTGCGGGGCTCGAACAGAGCGGCTGGTACCGCGTCGATCTGTTCACCGATGAGAAAACCCTGCTGCCGGATATCGAAAAGGATTACGATCATCCGCTGATCTGCGATCATTATATCGTCGTGGAGCATGCCCCGGAGCATGAGAACGAGCCCGAGGAAACGGATGCAGAATCGGATGCGGACGCCAAGCCTAAGATGAAGCTCACCGGAAAAAATACCTCGGAGATTCACGCCGTCAGCATTCTCGACCTCGACGGAAACAAGCTCGCGGATGTGCCGATGCCCGAATTGCAGGGCTACCCCGATGACCGGGGACTGCTATTCTGCTGCACCCTCTACTGCGTCGATTCGGATACGCTCTATTTGCAGGTGCATGTGTTGGATTCGTATCCGGGCTGGATGCTCGAAAACCATGTGGTCTGCTGCCCGATCAGGGATATCCTCGACGGGAAATGCGAGTGGAAGCGCGCGTTTGAAATCTATGAGGAAAAAGATGCCCGCGAGAAATATGAAATCGCACTGGAGATGCTGACAAAGAAATCTGAATCAGAAAAATCAAAGCGAGGCTGAGTGATATGGCAGAGAACGCTAATGTACAGGCTGCGGACAGCAAAGCTGAGGATACCGAAATCATAATGGAAGAACAAAAGAACAATCAGCCAAAGCATAACAGGAAAAAATGGGTGCTGCTCGCGGCAGCAGTGCTCGCGGCGGGCGGGGCGGCCGCCGGCGGCATCCTCTTTGCCAAGCACCGCCGGCAGAACACTGACGTCAAACCGCAGGGCGTGTTCAATCTGCGGCTGACCGATGAAACAGACAATTACGGGCGGCATGTGCTTCAGCAGTCCGAGTCCGGCTGGTACTACGTCAAGGATTATTTCGACTACGGCAGGGCGAATATGACCGAGGACGGGCATGAGGCGCTCTGTCAGACGCGGAGAATGCTGCTGACCTATTCCGATGCGGAAACAGGCGAGTCCTCTGTGCTCTGCGCGCACCCGAACTGCACGCATGACGGCAGCCTGTTCTGCCCGGCATCGACCAAGGCATACAGTGACGCCGCCAACCGGAGCAGCAACATCGGCGGCTTTCAGATTTATGCGGACGGATATCTCTATGTGCTTGCGGAAAAGCCCGAAAACCCCGATGAGGATATTATGGCAGAGGTCTTTGGACATCCGGAAAAATACGGGACGGATATTGAAATGTCAAACGGCTATGTTCTGACAGATCAGGGCGCGTTCATTGACAAGCGCGATCAGGTGCTCCTGCGATATGAGCCGGACGGCACCGGCATCGAGGAAATCCATAATTTCGGCGGCGGCACAGGATCCTGCATGCCCGTGTATCACCGGGGCTACCTGTGGTTTTCCGTGCAGCTCATCAGCTACGGCGAGATGACCGAAAACCCGATCACGCACAGAAAATCCCTGTTCGTCAACGGCGGCTATGAGATCTGGGGCTATGAGCTCAAAACCGGCGAGCTCGTCAAGGTCTATTCCGGCATGGGCAGCCCGACGGTCAATCACGTTGACGGGCGGCCGTGGGGATTGTTCGGCGCGGGCGATTATCTCTATATCTCCGCGTCGGAGGACGACTGGGTCTCCGGCGGCGGCTGCCGCAAGCTCAATCTGCTGACCGGCGAGCTGACCGCCGCGCCGGAATATTCAAGCAACAACGGCTTCAATCAGAAATACGCGCTGCGGCAGATCAACCCCGCTTATGAACGCTCGGTCGATGTGGAGGAATCCGGCTGGTACCGGGTTGACCTGCTCACGGACGAGAAAAAACTGCTCCCGGCATTCAGCTTCTTCCGCTCTTTGCCCGTTCTCTGCGGCGATTATATCATCTCGCAGGAGCTTCCGGAAACGGACGCTTATCAGTATGATGACTATGACTGGACAAAGCTCGACGGCGAAAACAGGCTGGAGACCCCAAAAATCATCATCTGCGACCTCGACGGAAATCAGCTCGCGGAGGTCAAACCGCCCAAGCTCACCGAATTTCCCGAAAACAGGGGCATCATCCAGAGCGTCAGCATCGCCTGCACAACCGAGGATATGCTGTATCTGGAAGTGATGTCCTATGACGAATCGCCGTACTGGATCCTTGAGGATTATATCGTTTCCTGCCCGATCAAGGATATCATCGACGGGAAATGTGAATGGAAAACCCGCTTTGCTCTCGCCGATACGGCGGATGCTGCGGAAAACTATGAGATACGCCTCGCAGAAGAACAGGATTATCTGAAAAAGCATCCAAAGAACAATGAGGAGAACACTGAATGACGGCAGTGCGCCGGAAAGGGGTGTGAGGCATAATGCTGAAAAAGGATAATCTGGCGCTGTATGCGTTCCGGAAATACGGCGACAACGCACTGCGCGCCGCTTACTGCTGCACGGGAAACCGCCCGGCAGCCGAACGCGCAGCAGCAGCCGTTTTCTGCAAGCTGCGCCGTGAGCCGCCGGTGCTCTCTGATGACAGTGCGCTGAAGGCATGGGTGCTTCGGAATGTGATCGAATTCTGCGATGCGCCGGACACCGCTGCGGCACTGACCGGCAAACCCGATGACGCTCTGCAAAGACGGTTGGCCTCCTTGCCGCCGCACTGCGGGGAAATCGTCTATCTCCACGATTATGAGCATTATTCCGTGGCGGAGATCGCTGAGCTGCTCCGCAGGCCGGAGCATACCGTCGCCGCGCAGCTCGCGGACGGCCGCCGCGGTTCGGAAACCGCAGAGGGGGACTGTGCATGAAACGTAAAGATTATCGCCGCGCTGTATCTCAGATCCGCTGGTCTGATGAAAAACGGCGCAGCATCGAAGCAAAGCTGCGGGCACTCCCGCAGACAAAGACGATTCCCGATGACGATGATGACGATGAGGAGGGCTATGTCGAGGTCTTTCGCATGGACCGCAGAGAGCTCAGAGCCCGTCAGAAGGAAATCGAACGCGAAAAACGCCGCAGCAAAATCATCGGACGCATCAGACTGATCGCCGTTGCGGCCGGCTTTGTCGCCGCAGTCGGACTGTTCGGCGCGTTTGTTTCCAATACAAAAAAGCTGAAGCAGCAGAATGTCAAATTCGGCGAAATGGGCAGCTCCTACGGCCTGAACCTGACCGATGAGGAGGATTTGCCGCATCCGACATGGAGCTTCGCTGAAGGCCCCGACGGCTGGTATGACTTCTCGATCCGGTATGATACGGTCATGCGGACTATGCCGGACGGTCAGCAGCAAAGCAGCGTCCGCGCTGTCAGTGTGCTGTACCGTACAGACAGGGATACCGGCGAGCGGATACCGGTTTGCAGCAAGGAAAACTGCGCACATGACGGCAATTACGCCTGCACTGCCTCGTCTGCGGTCTACTCCGTCTTCTGCCGCGGCGGAAGCACGGATTCCGGCACGCAGGAGCAGATGTATTTTACCTTCGGAGCCGGTTCGCTGTATACCGTTGCGACCAAATGGAGTGACCCCGATGCTGCACATGAGGCAAACGAATACGGCGACCCCGCTCTCGGCGAGCAGGTGCTGCTGCGCTGCGAAACGGACGGCTCTGAGCTGACGGAGGTCTTTTCCTTCGGCACCGGTTACGGCGAATTTAAGCCGGTCTGTCACCGCGGCTACCTCTTTTTCCCGGTGCAGCTCGTCAATGAAGGGGACGTCACGGAAGATGCCGCCGCGCACAAGCAGCATAAATTCCGCAGCGGCGGCTACGAAATCTGGGGCTTTGAGCTCGCGACCGGTTCTCTCGTGAAGCTCTACAGCGCAATGGCGAATCCGGAGCTCGACCATGTGAATCTCGCACCGCAGTATCTCGCCGGCATCGGCGATTACCTCTACTTCAACTGCGATGACTGGAACATCGGCGCCGGTACCCGCAGAATCAATCTGCTGACCGGCGAGATCGGAGACGGCATGGAAATCAGCCTTTCTGCGGGCTGGTCGGCTCAGTACGGGCTGACCGGCAGCAGCAGCACCGGACAATCCGGCTGGTACCGCGTCGATCTCATCACCGGTGAGCAGAAAACACTCAGCCGCTTCAGCGGCTCTGCGGTGCCGCACCTCACGGACGGCTATATCATCGGCGAATATATTTCGGCTTACGGGGACGCCGCTGCGGGACGCTCTGCCGGCTCGCTGAAAAAGCTGGAGCTCTGCGACACCGACGGTCAGCGCATCCGTGAAATCACGCTGCCGGACATTCCCAAGCACGAAAAAAACAGCAGCGCAGAAATGCATCTGGCGGATATTTCAGATGGAAAGGTTTATATCAGGCTGACCGTCAGCGGCGGCGACGACAGCTCAAATACGGATGTGATCTGTTATCAGACAATCGACGAGCTTTCGCTCGGCACCGGCGAGTGGAAAACCGTGATCGACAAAACTGTAAAGTGAGGGATGCTTTATGCCGAATCAACTGGAAATCCGGAATCTGACAAAGCAATACGGCGATTTCCGTGCGCTCTCAAACGTCAGCTTTACGCTGGATGAGGGCGTGACGGGTCTGCTCGGCGCGAACGGCGCGGGCAAATCAACTCTGATGAAGCTGATGACAGACCATATCAAACGCACCGGCGGCGAAATCCTCTGGAACGGTACCGATATCCTGCAAATGGGCGCAAAATGGCGGGGGCTCATCGGCTATACCCCGCAGCTTCCCGGTGTCTATGACGATTTTTCCGCAAAGCGCTTTCTGTATTACATGGGGGCGCTCAAGGGTATGAAGCGCCGCGATATCAAAGAGCAGACGCTCGAAATGCTCAATGCGGTCAATCTCGGCGATCAGGCACACAAGAAAATCGGTACCTTCTCCGGCGGCATGCGGCAGCGCGTGCTGCTGGCCTCCAGCATGCTCGGACGGCCGCAGGTGCTCATTCTCGATGAGCCCACTGCCGGCCTCGACCCGGAGGAGCGCATCCGCATCCGGAATGATATCGCGGAGCTCGCCAGAGACCGCATCGTGCTGCTTGCGACACATGTCGTCAGCGATATCGCCTGCATTGCAAAGCGCGTCCTGCTGCTCAGAAAGGGAAAGCGCATCGCCTTTGAGACCCCGCAGGCACTTCTGGAGGACGCTGAGGGGAAAATCGGGGAATTCTCCGGCTCATATGAGGAGATCCGTGCGCTTCAGGCCAAATATCCGAACGGGGAAATCGCACAGCATAAGGACGGCTTTGTCCTGCGCATCGCGGAAAATCCCCTGCCGGAGGGCTGCCGCCCCGTGACCGATGCCCTGACGCTGGAGGATGTTTGTCATCTATATCTAAAAGGAGACAGAGAATATGGCGGAGCTGCAAAGACTGCTGTTTAGCCCCAAACGGCTCATCACACTGCTGCTCATCGCAGTGGTGAATCTGGCGCTGTTTTCGGGCAACTGCCGCAGCGAACGCGAACAGAATGCCGCTTACTATGAACGCATGCGGAGCTGGGGCGTGTTCGCATTGCAGGAGGAGCAGCGCGCAACAGAGCATTATCTTACGGTCGATTATCCGAATTATCTGGAGCTGGTGCAGTCACAGTCACAGTCACAGTCGGTGCTCGGCAAGCTTTCCAGAAAAAACGGACAGAACGATTTTATCTCCCGCAATCTCGAAAAAACTGCGGAGGATTACCGCAGACTCGGCAAGGTCACGCTGCAAGACGGCGAAAACCGCGGCATCCGCGCTGTCATGAACTATGATCTGACGGACATTCTTCTGCTGCTCGCACCGCTGCTGCTCGTGCTGGAGCTCTCCGGCGATGCCGCTACCGCTGTCGGTGCGCTGACCCGCTCCACAAAACGCGGGCGCGTCCCGCTGACGGTCTGGCGTATGCTGGCGGTCGTGCTGCTGTCAGCGCTGGATATTCTGGTGCTGTACGGCGGTAATATTGCATATACGTGGTATTTCTACGGCAATCCGGGCATTTCGCGTGCGGTGCAGTCGCTGCCGGAATTTCAGTACTGCCCCTATCGGCTCAGCATCGGCGGTTTCTTCCTCTGCACGGCACTGCTGAAGCTGCTCGCCCTCACCGTGATCGCACTGCTCGTCTGGGTGCTGCTCGCCCGTCTGCATCCGATCCTCGGCTGGAGCATCTCCGGCGCGGCCCTCGGCAGCATGTACCTGCTGCATACGCTCGTCCTGCCGACCGCGAGATTCAATCATTTCCGGTTCCTCAACGTCTTTGCGGCGCTGGAAGCAGATGAATTCTATACGGAATATCTGAACCTGAACTGGTTTTCTCATCCCTCCGGCTTCCTCGCGGATATGCTCGCGGCGGTTCTGCTGATGCTCGCGGTGATGTGCGCGCTGACGGTCATCCTGATCGGCAGATGCAGACCCGCAAGGCTCGGTCAGGGCGCCGCCGCTGTGCAGGATCGCCTGAAGCAGATGCTCACCCGCTTTCTGCCGCTGCATACCCGCTTCGGCTTCGAGGGCTGGAAGCTGCTGATCGCTCAGAAGGCTGTTCTGATTCTGGCCGCAGCCGCGCTTATGGGTGTTTCGCTCTGGAAGGAAATCCAGATTTATGCGCCGGTCATGCAGGAAACAAAAACAATGTATGCCTCCTATCAGGGAGAGGTCACAAAGGAAAATATACAAAAGCTCGCAAAGCGCACCGCGTTTCTCGCCGATCTCGTCGTGCGGACGCGGAAACAGCTCGACGAAGCAAGCCTGAAGGAGAAAATCAAAAACCAGATCTGCAAAAAGAAAGGTATGAAGGAGGAGGACTATCTGCCCGCCAGCAGCAAGCGGATCGAAACCATTGAACGCTCTCTGGAACAGTATACCCAAAACCTCTCTCTGCATGAGCAGATGCTCTCAAAGCTGATGCACAATGCACGCTATACCGCTGAAACCGGCAGACCGGCCTGGATCGTTCCGGAGGAATCCTATCAGATTCTGTTCAATGAGAGCGCCTCGGAGCGCCGGTGCTGCATGGTGCTGCTGCTGTTCCTGATCTTCGCGTTTTCTTCCGTCGGCGCCTTCGACAACCGCTATGACACGCTGATGCTGCTGCGCAGCACAAAGCACGGAAGGCTCGGCATGCGGTCGCGGCAGATGATCTGGATTGCGCTGCTGTCGGCCGTCGCCTCCGTTGGGCTCCACGGCATCTACCTTGTGCATGTTTACAGGGACGTCCGGCTGCCGATGCTCGAAGCACCCGCTCAGAGCATTGCCTACCTCCAATGGATCCCGGTCTCTGTTTCTCTGAAAACCGCTGTCATCGGGTTCATGGTGCTGCGCTTCCTTGCGGCTTTCCTGCTGGCCTGCGGCGTCTTTTGCATCAGCCGCTTCAGCCGTACACCGCAAAAGGCTCTGCTGCTCGCGATGGTAGTTTTCCTGCTCCCCGCTGCGCTCGCCGAAAGCGGCGTTCCGCAGTTCAGCAGGCTCGATTTCATCCGCTTCCTGAGCTGCTGCCGGAAAGCCGCTGCCTGAAATCCTGCGGGAACTGTCAAAAACTGTCAGGAATGCCCAAAAGCGTATGCGTCTTTTCTGTAATGCACAAAAACTTAGACAAATATTTCTTTTTCTTCGCAAAAGTGTTGACAACGGCACCGGAAATGTTGTATAATGATAATCGTAGAAAAATCTGTACCTTCCGGAGGTATGTTTCGTATGCATGTTGACCTGATTGCGACCACAAAAGGAACCAAAATGATCCACGGTACCGACAACGGCAAAAAGACCGCCTGCGGTATCAACCTGACAAGGCCCGAAAACGTCGGACTTTACACCACGGCAGGTGAAATGAATGACATCATTCAGCTCACCTGCGAAAAATGCAAGACCCTGATCGCCAAAAAGCAGATCAAAGAAGCCAATAAGGAAATGGCGGCTCAGCTCAAGGCTGAAGCAAAGGCCCTGAAGCGTGAGCGTGCGCTCGAAAAGCACGGCCATGCTGCACCCCCGCCGCCTCCGCCCGCAGCGGATTCCGGCAAGAGCGGCGCTTATGTTCCGCCCTCAATGCGCAAATCCATGGCCGAACAGGAAAAGCAGAAGCCGATCGACGCACCGGCGCCCGAAGTGCCGAAGCCCGCTTCCATGCCTGCACCGAATGTCGCGCCGGCTCCCATTCCGGCGCCCGCGCCTGCACCGAAGGATGATGTCCTCGCGCAGTTTGCGATTCCGGCTGTTCCGTCATCCGTTCCCGGCGCAGTCCCGCCGCCTGCCGCGCCCGCGCCCGCTCCTGCACCCGCACCGGCTCCGGTTCCGACAGACGATGTCCTCGCACAGTTCGCGATTCCGACCGTTCCGACATCCCTCCCCGGCGCTGTTCCGCCGCCCGCGGCGCCCGCGCCCGCTCCGAAGGATGATGTCCTCGCACAGTTCGCGATCCCGACCGTGCCCTCCGCTCTGCCCGGCGCCGTTCCGCCGCCTGCTATGCCGGAGCCCGCTCCTGCACCCGCACCGTCTCCGGTTTCGACAGACGATGTGCTTGCACAGTTCGCGATCCCGACCGTGCCGACCTCCCTGCCCGGCGCCGTTCCGCCGCCTGCTATGCCGGAGCCCGCTCCTGCTCCTGCACCGGCTTCGGTTTCGACAGACGATGTCCTTGCACAGTTCGCGATTCCGACCGTTCCGACATCCCTCCCCGGCGCTGCTGCAAAATCTGCCGCCGGAAATGCCGACGATCTGCTCGCACAGTTCTCAATCCCCAAGCCCGGCGCACAGCCTGCTCCGGCTTCGGTTTCTGCTCCGACAACCAGTCAGGAGGATATTCTCGCGCAGTTCTCGCAGACGCCTGCCCCGGATGACTCCCTCGACAGCGTAGCCGACACCCTGTTCAGCGCTCCTGACGCTGCCGCTGCTCCGGGTACCGTCACTGTCGAAATTCCGGCGGAGAAGGTTCCCGCCTCTGCTCAGACGGCTGCGGAACGCTTCGGAGAAGATGCTGAGGAAATTATCGAGGTCACGCCGACGCCCGTTGCCGACGATTTTGACCCGTTTGCGATACTGCGTCAGCCTGCGCCGCCGTCTGCTCCCGCTCCTGCGGTTTCCGATTCGCTGGACGATCTCATGGTCATGCCCGCCGACATGCAGACGCGCGCTTCCGCTGTTCCGCCGGCGCTGCCGGAAACTCCGGCTGCTCCGTCCTTCCCGACGCTGGCCGAGCCTACGGTTCCCACCGCGCCGCCCGCTCCGACTGCACTGCCGACACTCAATGTTCCGTCTGCGCCGGTTATTCCCGCTGCGGCTGCCGTCCCTACACTGAACGTCCCGCAGGCTCCGCCCGCTCCGCCGGTTCCGGAAATGCCTGTCCCGCCGATGCAGCAGCCCGTCTATCCGAATGCTGCGATGCCGCAGGGCTACGCCGTCCCGGTCATGCCCGGCTATCCGCAGATGCCGTTCGGTCAGATTCCGGTTCAGTCGGTCATGGCTGTTCCCGGCTATCCGTATTCCGTCACCGGCGCTCCGCAGAGCAATTTCTTCGCGGTTCCGCCCGCAGCAAAAAAGACCAAGAATACAAAGCCGCCGCTCTTTGTCGGCTACAGCGCAGACGGCAGACAGCTCTTCCAGACCTACGATGAACTCGGCAATCCCATTCCGATCAATGAGGCCGTTTACAGCGCTCCGCCTGAGCAGCCCAAGCATCAGCCCGCTCCTGTCAGCGGCGGTATGCCGGCCTCCGGTGTTCCGGTTATGGATCTCGAAGATATCATGGCTTCTATGGGTATCGAGGATCCCAAGAAAAAGAAGGTCGATGAGGGCAAGGCAATCAATTTTACGGAATATCACATTCCTGAGAAAAAGAAGAAAAAAGCGCCCGCCCCGAAGCCGGCATCCGCTATGCCCGATATTCAGGCGCCTTCCGGCCCTGTTTCCGCTGCGGAAGCCAAACGCCGCAAGAAGGTCGATAAGATCAATAAGGAATTTGAAAAACAACTCCGCGCCCGCGGTATCGACCCCAAAACCGGCGGTATCATAATTGATGACAAGAAATAACAAATGATCCGGAAAAGCAGCGACATTCTGTGCCGCTGCTTTTCGTACTGTGAACGAGAGGAGGCATTTTATGCCGGATCTGCAATCAACAGAAGCCGCCGCGCCCCAGCCTGACAGCGAACCGCTGCTGCCTGAAGCACGGAAAGCCTATTCGCGCACCTGCCTGAATCTGATGCTGTATGCGCTGATCGGCATGCTGCTGATCGACGGAATTGCGCTGATTCTGCGCAAGGCCGGACTCCTGAATGGCATCTCGACAAACTGGGTCTATATCATCCAGTTTGCGCCCATGTATCTGGTCGCTTTTCCGATCTATCTCCTGCTTTCAAGGCACATCGAAGCCCACAGACCCGAACCCCGCCGCATGAGCGTCGGGCAGTGGCTCATCGCATTGCTGGGCTGTGAGGCGATCTCTATCATCGGAAACTATACCGGCATCCTGTTCAATTTCATTCTTTCCAAAATCCTCGGCATTCAGACCAGCTCCGACTTTTTGCAGGAGGGCGTTTTCGGTGAGAGCAGCATCCTGTTCTGCTGCATCGCTGTGTTCGCTGCACCTGTCGTGGAGGAGTTCCTGTTCCGCAAGGTGCTGATCGACCGCGTGCGGAAATACGGAAACGGTATCGCCGTTGTGCTCTCCGGCCTGCTGTTCGGTCTGTTCCACGGCAATTTTACGCAGTTTTTCTATGCCGCTGCACTCGGCATGTTCTTCGCTCTGATCTATGTCCGCACAGGCCGTATCCGCAACACGATCCTGCTGCATATGACTATGAACTGCATCGGAACTGTCATTCCGCTGTTCTTCGGCAAGTATCTGAACCGCATCGAGGAGCTGCAATCCATCCTCGAATCCGGCGATCATGCGAAGCTCATCGGTCTGCTCAGGGATATGCTCCCGCTGTTCATCTATGTCGGCTTCATGTATATGGCCGTCATCGCCGGAATCGTGCTGCTGATCGTCTTCAGAAAACAGTTCCGCGTGGAGCCCGCAATCGCTCCGCTCCCCAAAGGCAAACGCCTCCGGACTGTCTGCCTGAATTTCGGCTTCATCGCGTTTTTCCTGTTCTGCGTCTATGAATTTGTTATGCAGATCTTGCAGAATATCCCGCAGAACAGCTAAATCAGACACCGCTCCAGCAAAAAAAGGAGAACCCCATGCCGGGGCTCTCCTTTTTTTTACCGGATTCAGTGCTTGATGATATCAGACCAGTTCGGCGTTTTCTGCGCCAGAACGCTGACATAGTATTGCAGAATGTACTGCGCGTCCTTTGCGGTGATCTCTTTGTCGCCGTCTACATCGGAAGCAACAAATGTGCGCTGCTTTTTCGCCGGCGTCTTTCCCGCCAGACTGCTGACATACCAGATGAGCGTTTTCTGTGCGTCGGCACTGCTCACATCACCGGATTCGTCTGCATCGCCGAGCCGCAGGGCGAACGGCGATGCATATTTCCGCATCTGCGTCAGGTCTTCTTTCGGTACCGCTGCATAATCGGTATACTGCATATCCATGAGCACTGGCTCGATCTTCTCCGATCTTCCGCTGACATCGCCCAGCGTATCCATGATCTCCGCAGCGATCAGCGCATGTCCCAACGCATTCGGGTGGATGTCGCCTCTGTTATCCTCGCTTGTGAAGCGCGTGTAAAGCCAGCCGGTGTTCTTGAATACCTCGGATACATCGGCGATATCGACCGTTTCCAGCTTCTTCATCGCCGTGTTCAGCGCACTTTCCGTTCCGCTGACATAATTCAGCAGGCTGTTATAATCCTTTTGATTCTTTTCAGAGAGATTCTGTGCTGCAATCATCTCCGGACTGATCTCAAACGGATTGTAAAGTGTCTGCATAATAACCTCGGCATTCGGATTCAGCCCGCGCACGGCGGTTTCAACCGATTGATACATTTCCTCTGCGCCGTTGCGGACGGAACGGGTCGCCTTTGTCAGCTCCGGAATCAGATCAGTCGCTCCGCCTGACTTGGCAATCCGCTTGACCGTGTCAATCAGTGTTTCGCCCTCCTGCATTTTCTTCTCGATGACCGCCCGCGCAGGCTGCATCAGGTCGTTTCCGCCGATGCTGATGCAGATGAGGTCTGCATCCTTGATGGCTGCCTGCTTGCTGCTGTCTGCCAGCACCTTGAGCAGATCGGACGATGTATGCCCGGCAACTGCGTAATTTGTCACGGTTCCGCCTGTGCAGTCCGCGATGATATCATAATAGCCTGCTTCTCCTGCTCCGAGTGCGTAGCCGGACGAGATGCTGTCGCCGAGAATGACGATATTCTGATAGGAAGCGGCTGCCTGTACAGGTGCTCCGGGCAATGCCGCTGTGCTCCCCGCCGCCAGAACCGCGGCTGCCAGCATTGCGGAAAGCTTTGTCTGATGCTTCATAGAAAACTCCTTTCAATCAAAAGCCGGATGCCTTATATGCAAGGCATCCGGCTGCTTTGCAGTCATATCCTGCATGACTACAGTTTACCAGATTTCAGTGAAAAAGTCAATAGGAGCATTCCGGAAGCGGTGCTGCCGGAATCTGTCACTCAATTACGGCAATGCCGTAAAGCATGAAGCTTCCGTTGTCGGCACCCGAGATCGAGATATCGAGATGCCCTGCGTTCGGCTGATAATATCCGACGTTTCCGTCCTGACCGCCCCATGTCCATCTCAGGTTGCTGCTCACCTTGTTCGTCGTGCCGTTCGCGCTGACATTGACCGCGCCGTAAGAGGAATCATCCTTGGACCGGAACAGCAGCAGAATGCCCTTGCCCTCGATCGAGAATGTCATCGGCGTATTGCCGTTCTTGCTGTAGCCGCTGCCGCTCTTCGTCCATGAGCCGGCATTGAAGCCGCTGAGCTGATCGAAGCTGACCAAATGCGCGGTCGCGTAATCGGCGCCGAATACTTCCTTGTTCGGAATCTCATACGAATCGCTGGCGTTTTCTGAGCGGAGCGCCTGACGGAAGTAGTAGCTGATAACGTCTGCCATGATCTGATGACCGCCGTTGCCGGGGTGCAGATTATCGCCGCTGCCGAATTCGGAATTATAGTTGATATTGCCGTTCTGAATCGCGCCCTTCGCGCTGATAACCGGAAGATCATAATTTTCGGCAACCTTCACCATCCAGTCCTCGTTGCCGGAAAGATCGCCTTTGCACATCGTAATGATTCCGACGGCAGGCTCATTCGGCTGCATCAGGCACTTCTTCACAAGCGATTCATACGACTTCTTGAAACGGTCGTCGCCCTGATCGTTGACTGCGAACTCAATGAAGATGATATCGCAGTTCTTCGCGAAAATATCGTTGTCCACGCGCATATTGCCGACAACAGACGAGGTGCCCGCCAGACCGGCATTCACAAACGATACATTATTGCCGGTGCCGAACGTGTTTTTGAAATAGTTGGATGCGATATTGACAAAGCGCTTGTCCTCAGAGGTCGAGGAGCCGCCCTCTGTGATCGAACCGCCGATAAAGCCGAGCGTGACCTTTTCGCCGGCCTGCGCCTTTGCGATCTTATCGCGGATCCTGGCCGTATTTCCGACGCGGAGAACACCGCCCTGAAGCGCTTTCAGATAATTGCCGGTCGCCTCCTCCTGATAATTGTCCCAGTCGCCGCTGATCGGCGTGACCGTCGGGAACATCAGTGCGTGCTTCAGCAGTGTGAGGTCAGCGGCATTGATAACGCCGTCGCCGTTGTAATCGGCACCCTTCTCGATCTCGTCCGTCTTGCAGCACAGGAAATCTGCAAGCTGATGGACGTCTTTTTCATCCACGGCCATATTGCCGTTTGCATCGCCCTTTTTGATGACCGCAGGAGAACCCTTGACGGTCACGCTGTCAATGTAGAAATCCGTTTTGGAATTCGGCGCTTCAACATAGATCACCATGTTCGTCGCATTGTCCGGAACAGTATAGGCATCGTTGCTGAGCACGACCCACTGTCCGCTCTCCACCGGTTCCAGCGCGATCTTGTCATAGACGGCCTGTCCTGACGCATCCTTGTATTGCAGCGTGAATTTCATTTCGACCGGTTCGCCGCTCTCCTGATAGACCGCAGCAGACATCTTATAGGTCTCGCCGGCAGAAAGAAGCGAGGATGCGTCACGCTGTGCGCCGTTCCATGTTTCGGTGCGGCCGCTGACGAACAGGCTGCAATTCTGCGTGTAGGCCTGATCGGATGTCCAGTGAACCGTCGCAGAGCCTCTGCTGGTGAAGCTGTCATCGGTCGTTTCAAACTCCGCAATGAGCAGCGTCGCGGCCGAGACCGGTGCTGCCGGAAATGCGGCAAGCGCTGATGCTGCGATCATCAGCCCAGAGGTCAGAGCCGTGATTTTCTTTGCTTGAATCATAATGAATCCTCCCGTTTTATTTGTATCTTTATGGGACTGTTGTGCAGACAGATTCCCCCATGATTCCATTATAACAGATTCAGCTTGTACGATCAATGAAAAAATTGCTGTTTTACTGCAATTTCTTCATATCGGGATTGTCATTATGTACTCAAAATATGTGCAATAAAAATCTTGACGCCGATACCGATCAGCAAAAGCCCGCCGATCACCTGCGCCCTCCCCGCAAACCATGTCCCGAAACGCCGCCCGATCCGCATGCCGGCAATGCTCAGAAGGGCGGTCACGGCAGCAATCAGCACGGCTGCACCAAGCAGCGGAAAATGCGGAAATGCTGCAAAGCCAACGCCGACTGCCAGTGCGTCGATGCTCGTGGCGAAGCCCTGCAGCAGCAGAAGCGGCAGCGTCAGGTGCGGCGGCTCGCCCTCCGCGTCGGGATTCAGCGCCTCGAAAATCTGTTTCGCGCCGATGAATCCCAGCAGCACCAGCGCGATATAATGATCGAATGCGCAGATCATTCCCGCAAACATGCTCCCCAGCAGATATCCCAGCAGCGGCATCACGCCCTGCATACAACCAAAGCATAGGCCGTCTGCCAGCTCCCAGCCCCGCCCCGCCTGTCTGCACATTCCGTTCGTCATCGACACCGCGCAGGCGTCTGCCGCCAGCCCCGCCGCCAGCAGCATGATCTCCGTCCAGTGCATCCGCATCCCTCCGTTCCGTGATACCCCATTGTAGCACGGTTTTCCCGCGGAATTTGTCACAAAGCGCCCCCCCGCAGGACGCGCACCCTGTGCGCTGACCTCTCCGCCGCCGCTGACGTCGCCGAACATGCTGCCCTCCGGCGCAAGCGGAGGCGTTTGGGTGTGTTCCGGATTTACCGCCATATGAGTTATTGGCATTGAAAAGGGGACAAATCCCGCTTTTTGCCATAAAAAAATCCTGACAAACCATCAGATTTGTCAGGATTTCGTAAAAGTGCGTATTTATGCTGTATTGCGATTACTTCATCGCTTCCTCAACAGCAACAGCACATGCAACAGTCGCGCCGACCATCGGGTTGTTGCCCTTTCCTTGATATCGAATCTGATGCTTACTGCGCTTTATTTATTCTTTGTAAATAATATCGCAATTTCGCCAAAAATCAAGCCTGCCTGATTCCATATACTGCTTGCGCTGATGATGAGCAACCACTCGGAATTCAGCAAAGGGTGACAAACGGGTGACAAGCCATCCGTAATTTACCGCATTTCACTTGAATAGTTTATCAAGGATTTCGTTACCCTGCTCTGTCTGCTTTTGCGTCAGATGATTGTAGACATCCAGCGTGACCTTGACATCTTTGTGCCCAAGTCTTTCCTGCACATACTTGATCGGTGCTCCCGCTTCCAAGAGCCGGGTGCAGTGCGTATGACGCAGCGCATGAAATGTGAACTTCGGATAGAACTTATGGATGGCCATGCTGGCGTGCTGTATTGTTCTCGGCTGGATAAAGCCGCCGTTCTCATATGTGTTCACGAAACGGATGACTTCACCGTCATGCTCATTGATTCCCTCGTTCTCATTATAATAGATCGTCGTGTAATACTCGGCATAATACGCTTTTGCGCGTTCCTGCTCGTCCTTCACCGTTTTCAGCAGATCCAGAACAAACTGGTCAATGCCGATTGTCCGGACCGAATTATACTTTGGCGGTGTCAGATACCAGAATTTCTGCTCGTCATCCCACTGAAGCTGCTTGTTGATCGTGATTGTCTTGTTCTCAAAGTCCACATTATCCCATGTAACGGCATACGCCTCGCCTAAACGCATTCCGCAGTGATAGGCAAAGAGCATTGGCAGATAGGGAGAACTGCCTTTCGGAAAGCGCTCGAAAATCTGCTCGATGATGCTGTCCTCAATGACCTCGCGTTCATACTGCGAGGTTTTGTAGGCGCTCCGCGATCCTTTTGGAATCTTCACGAAAGCCATCGGAGATGCCTTGATGTAGTGCAGCGGCTGAACGGCATAATTCATGCTGTTCGACAGAATACCTTTTACGCCCGTGACGGTGTTCCGACTGTAACCTGCTGAAACCATATCGTTGATCAGCGCTTGTAGCTGCTCTGCAGACAAATTCGCTAACCGGTATTTCCCGATGACAGGCAGGACATGCAGCCTGAGATATTTCCGATAATTTGTAACCGTGGACGGTTTCAAATTCGGGATACAATAACTGTTCAGCCAGTATTCCATGTAGTCATGCACAGAAATATCTGCAGGGACGATGACCGTCCCTGCATTTTGATATTCATGCATCGCTTCTACACCGGCACGCATTGCCTCAGCCTTTGTGCTGAAACCGCCCTTGCTGATGCGCTGGCGCTTGCCGCCGATTCTGGCTGCCTCGAAATAGTATTCCCACTTCTTACCGCGTTTCCGCGTGTTGATGTCTGTCATACTATCCCTCCTGCTGAGAGCTTACGCCGAGATCGCCATTTTCTCGATATTGCTCGGGTCGCTGAGATCGTACCCCTCATACTCGGTCAGGAATTTCATCAGTGCCTCATGCCGCACCTTGTATGAACCGAGCTTCAAAACCGGGAGCAATCCCGCGTTGATCAAAGAGTAGACATAGGACGGATTGGTATGCATAATCTGCGCTACTTCCTTGACTGTGTATAAAATCTTTTCCATGAGTAATACCTCCTCATCATTGTTGACACATTGACTTCGATGTGGTATAATCGAAGTATTAAGTATTGTCCTCATCGTTGCGGAAATCAATGTCAAAAATATTGCCATTGAATAAGATAACATTTGTCGGATGGCCGCTGTCTTGTGCTGCATACTGCATCGCCAGCGCACGGTTCGCATCCTCATGCTGATGCTCCTGATAGAACGGGGCACTTTGGAATGCCAAATCAACGAAGGCGGAAAGATCCGTGTCATCAGTCGCATGGACACGGAAGATCGAGCCGGAAGCCACAACGGTTGCCGGATAACCGTTTGAGAGAATTCCATTCATTGTGGGTACGAATTCTTGGTTACACTGCGTTGCCGGAACTGCCGGTTCCTGCGGTGTGCTGAGCGTATTCTGATTGTTCCTTGCCATAGGATAATTACCCCCATTATATTTTCCGCGGTATGAAGAAAACCGCTTCAAATGATTATTAATTTCACAGATTTCGTCCTCTGTGAACAATGCTACCTCCGAGTCGATGATTTCCATGTCCGCCTCTGAGATCAGCTCTGTGTCAGGGAACAGGTCTGACTCGTCGAGTTCCAGAAAATCGAAGCCCTCGGTATGGCTGTAGTCGGTGTGGTCAACGAAATCGTTGGCACTCATTCGGATGATTTCAAATCCAGCTGTCTGAAGCATACTGTTGGTCTTCTGCTTTACCCGATTCAGATCGCCGGGACCTTGTGAAAACTTCTTGCCCGTAACAGCATTGAGTGCATCCAGTACCACATGAGAGTGGAGAATCAGGCTGTCGGTGTGAACCGAAATAACAGCCATAAATTCAGGGTACACAGTATCAACAATCTCACTGGTGACCTGAAGTATTTCCTCCGCTGAGTGCTGGTTCCTGTTCGGTGGGAAAGCCAGTACGAAGTGCTCATACTGTTTCCCCTCTTTGCGCCATGCCATCTTGTTGTTCTCGATGTCCCGCAACGGATCGCTGCGGGAACAACCAAGGGTACTAACGAGGTGTCCGCCCTCTGTTTTAGCAGGATCGGTGGTGTAATTGATGACATCCTCTAAATCTTCTCGGCTTTTGTTGCGGCCATTAAGGTAACCTCTAAAAACCTATTGAAGGAATCAACAAAACATGGTATAATAGAAGCATGAAAGTACGAATGAAAGGTTTCTTCGATGAAGAAAACAGAATGGAAAAAATCAGTAAGATTGGCGATCCGCTGGAGATATTAAA
>JAFXZM010000042.1 GCA_017541275.1 Oscillospiraceae bacterium
GGCGATTTCGTGTTGCGATAACGGCAACAAAAGCAGTAAAAGCGCATAACGAAAAATCTGCGGAACTTAGGGGATCAAGGGGTCAGGAAAGCGGGGGGCGGGGGCGAAAACTGCCAGACGGGCTCCGTCCTAAGGGGGATAGGGGGAATAAGCGAACGCAGTGAGTGCTTCCCCCTGTCCCTCTGGGTTGTCACCCCCGATTTGCGGGGAGAAGTAAGCGGTATGTTTATACCGTTTTGATTGGGCGTGCTTCTCCTGCAAAATCACTGACGATAAAAACCCGATTAGCCACTCCCCGCTCAGATGGGGACTTGACTTTTTGAACGTGCTGTGGTATAATAGTCTGTGTATTTCATGTTCGGTACAGATTGACGCCGTGCAGCAGAGAAATAAAAACATATTTACAATACGGAACAAAATGCACAGTCTGATTCTGAAAGAGAGGATACATTCATGAAAAGCAGAAAAATGATTGCATATCTAGGCTCGGCACTGCTGGTGAGCTGCTTTGCACTTCCGGCTCTCAGCGCCTCCGCTGAGGGGAATTCGGCTGAAATCAAGGTCACAATCTCCGATGCAGGCACGCTGGCCGTAACGGAGGAGGCACTCACCGTTACCGATGCCGATGCAGACGGCGCACTGACGATTAACGATGCACTGCTGCTCACGCACGATAAATACTATACCGGCGGCGCGGAGGCAGGCTATGCGACCAAGACAACTGACTGGGGTCTGTCCATTACAAAGCTCTGGGGCAAGACGAATAACGGCAGCTTCAGCTATACCGTCAACAATGTATTTGCAGGAGGACTGACCGATCCTCTGAAGGACGGCGACCGCCTCTATGCCTACAGCTATGCGGATGCCGCAGGCTATTCCGATATGTATACCAGCTTTGATAAGGCCGATGCCGGCAGTGTGACAACAACAGATGCGATTACGCTGACGCTGACGGCCAATACCTTCGATGCGGCATGGAACCCGATCCTGAAGCCGGTCGAGGGTGCGGTCATTACCCTCAACGGCAAGGAAACCGAATTCAAGACCGATGCAGACGGCAAGGTCACGTTTACGGCTGATACCCCCGGCGACCTGCTCATCAGCGCAAAGCTGGCTGATACCGTGATTGTTCCGCCGGTCTGCAAGGCTGTTGTAACGGGAACCGGCACAGAGGGAACCACGACGACGGTTATCACAACAACTACTGTGATTACAACGACAGTTTCGGATACATCTTCGACAGTTTGGGAAACATCTTCGACTGTTTCGGATACATCAACGACCTCTGATACAACAACTTCTGGAACCACCGGAACAACAGCCAACAATGCGGCGAATAAGAACAGCACCGTTTCCGGCGCAAAGACCGGTGATACTACTGCAATTCCGGCACTGCTGATTGCCGGACTGCTCGCTGCCGGCACCGCATACATGATGCGCCGCGATGACTGACGGTATCCGAATTCCGGCAGCCGGATCGCTTGCCATGGGCATTGCCCTGACAAGCCTCCGGCTGCTTTTGCCTTTCCGGGCATATGCGGCGGAGCAGCCCGGCGTGTATGCAGAGGAGATCCTGTCTGTGCAGTGTGCAGAGCTGACTGTGCAGGAATGGACGGATCATGTGCTGACACCGCAGATCGGCATGTCTTCGCCGGACTGGTATGTCATGGCGCTCTCCGCGCAGGGCAGTGCCGACCTTTCCGGCTATGCGGCTGCGGCGGAAAATGAGCTGCGGTACGGCGATACGGTGAACCCCGTTTCCCGCGAGCGTCTTGCGCTGACGCTGACTGCCTGTGAAGGCCCTTCGCCCGTCTGCACAGAGGTTCTGGATCACTGTGCGGGTGAGCTCGGTATCATGAGCCGCATTTTTGCACTGCATCTCATGAACAACGGCGTGCAGTCCGATACCTATACTGCGGCAGGGCTTGCGCTTGAACTGACTGCGCTTCAGGCGCCCGACGGCGGCTGGTCGCTTCAGGGCGGCAGAGGCGATGCTGATGTAACGGCAATGACGCTTCAGGCACTTGCCCCTTACCGCGATATCCCGGAGGTTTCACCTGCGGTGCAGCGGGGCATTGATTTTCTCGCGGCCTCGCAGCTTCCGAGCGGCGCTTATCAGAGCTACGGCACGGAAAATCCGGAAAGCACTGCGCAGGTCTGGCTCGCACTCTCCTGCCTCGGTATTGACGCGCTGTATGACAGCCGCTTTATCGCGGGTGAAAACACGCTGCTCGACGGTATTTTGCAGTTTCGTGTGTCGGAGGGGCAGTATGCGCATGTGATGAACGGCAGCGCGAATACGATGGCAACGGTTCAGGTGTTTCTTGCACTGACAGCCGCGGATATGCTGCAAACAGGCGCGGGCAGCTTTTATCTGTTTCACGGCGCGTCACCGGTATGGCAGGCCGCCGAACCGCCCGTGACGCAGACTGAACCGGAACCCGCTGTTACCTCCGCCCGCACGGCGCGGCAGACGACCGCACGCCCTTCTGAACCGGCATTCTCTGCGCAGGACAGCGGGCATTCCGCAGCCGTGACCGGAACGAGCGGCAGCTCTGCGTCCGGCACGGAACCGGCTGGGCAGACATCTGCCGGAACTGCCTCAGCGGATACAAGCTGCACCACGCTCAGTTCGGCAGCAGAGGAAACGGCCGCTGGTTCCGTCCGGACGACCGTCCCCGCCGCACCTGTCAAAAAGCCGGGTGCGAAATACCCCTACCGCATTCCGCTGACTGCTGCCGCTGCCGCAGTATTCGGCGGCATTACCGTGTTTTTTGTCATCCGGAAGCAGAAAAGCCCCAAAACCTATCTGACGATCGCTGCGGGCTTCTGCGCGGTCACGGCGCTGATCTGGGTCGTCCGTATCGAATCCCCGGAGCAGTTCTATACCCCGGAGGCGCATACCGGCGGCGGTACCGTCACCATGGAGATTCGCTGCGACGTCATAATCGGACTGCCCGGCAGCGAACAGTATCCCGCTGACGGCATTATCATGCCGGTCACGGAATTCTCAATCGAGCCGGAGGAAAACGCCCTGACGCTGCTCTACGATGCTGTCAAAGCCGATCAGCTTCAGATCGAGGTGGACGGCGTTTCCGGCGATGTGGTCGAGACCGCCTATGTGCGCGGCATCGCATCACTTTATGAATTCGATTTCGGCGACCTTTCCGGCTGGACTTATACCGTCAACGGCGAGCGGCCGTCCGTCGGCTGCGGCGCTTGCACGCTCCATGACGGCGATGCCGTGGCATGGGTCTATACGATCAATCTGTAAGGAGGCTCCGATGAAACTCAGACTTGTGCGGCCCGACAGCCGGATGCAGGCGGCTGCGCTGGACTTCCGGCAGGAATTCTTTGACTGCGGCGAAACCGTCATCAACGGCAGCGAGCTGCTCGACCGTACCGGGGACTATGCCGTGTGGCTGAAAAATGTCACGGACAATGCCTGCGCGGAGACCGTCAGCCCGGACTGGGTGCTGACCGATACGTTTTTTGCACTGGATGAGACCGGCCGCATTGTCGGCATTATCGACCTGCGGCATACGCTGAACGACTTTCTCCGCGATTTCGGAAACTGCGGCTACAGCGTCCGGCCCTCCGAGCGCAGAAAGGGCTATGCGACCGAAATGCTGCGGCAGATTTTGCAGATTGCAGCGGACGCGGGCTTGCCTGAGCTCCATCTGTCCGTTGAGCGGAGCAATGCGCCGTCTGTGCGGACGATCGAAAAAAACGGCGGCGTATACGAGCGCAGCTTTTCCTTTGCGGGCGAACAGGCCGATATTTACCGCATCGGGCTGACCGCAGCCGGGTGACGCCATGCGTACCTATGATGCGATGAATCCGCTCGCTGTTGCCGTGCAGCTTCTGCTGACCGCCTGCATCACGGTGTTCTGTATGGAGCCGGTGCTGCTTGTGCTGTCGCTCTGCGCTGCAATGGCGTTTTTCTTTCAGCGGAACGGCATGGGACACAGGGGCTTTTATGCGCTTGCGCTCGGCCTGCCGCTGCTCTTTATGCTGCTCAATCCGCTCTGGAATCAGCACGGGACAAGCGTGCTGTTTTTCATCAATAACCGCGCAGTGACAAAGGAAGCGCTGTATTTCGGTGCCGTGACCGGTATCCGGCTGGCAGCGGTTCTTTACTGGTTCCGCAGCTTCTCCGATCTGATGACCAGTGACAAGCTGTTCTATCTGCTGCGGTTTCTTTCGCCAAAGCTCGCGCTCATTTTCTCGATGGCCGTGCGGAATCTGGCACTGTTCCGGCAGCAGATGCACAGGATTCAGAATGCTCAGAAGGCGCTCGGCCTCTACCGCGAAAAGCATCTGATCGACGATGTGCGCGGCGGCATCCGCGTGTTTTCGGTGCTGATTTCGTGGGCGCTCGAAAACGGCATCATTACCGCTTCGAGCATGGCCGCACGCGGCTATGGCACCGGGAAACGCACCTCCTGCACGAATTATTGCTGGAAACGGCAGGACGTCACTCTGCTGCTGCTTTCTCTGCTGTTTTCCGGCACAGCCATTGTTCTGATTGCACGGGGGTATCTGGAGCGGCAGTTTTATCCGGTCATTCAGCCGCCCGTTCACGGCGCAGGCTGGTATACCGCAGTGACCGCATATGCGGCACTGGCTCTGCTGCCGCTGCTGCACGAGGGAAAGGAGGCGCTCATATGGTATCGCTTGCGGTCGAGCATCTGACCGTGACCTATCCCGAATGCGCCGAACCGGTGCTGCGGGATGTGAATCTGACACTGGAGACCGGTGATTTCGCGGTCATCTGCGGGCCGACCGGCTGCGGCAAAACGACGCTCCTGCGTATGATGAAGCGCGAGCTGACGCCGCTCTGCACGCAAAGCGGCACGGTTTCCTTTGAGGGAACGCCGCTTCCGGCGCTCAATGCCCGTACCTCCGCTGCGCAGATCGGCTTTGTTATGCAGCAGCCGGAGCAGCAGATCGTCACCGACAAGGTCTGGCATGAGCTTGCATTCGGGCTCGAAAACCTCGGCACGCCGCAGGATGTCATGCGCCGAAGAATCGCGGAAATCGCGTCCTATTTCGGCATGGAGCCGCTGCTGGAACGCGACCCGTCATCGCTTTCGGGCGGTCAGAAGCAGATGCTCAATCTCGCATCCGTCATGATTATGCAGCCCCGTCTGCTGCTGCTCGATGAGCCGACCGCGCAGCTTGACCCCATTGCGGCGGCAGACTTCCTCACGACGCTGCTGCGGCTGAATCAGGATTTTTCCGTGACAATTCTGCTCGCGGAGCACCGGCTGGAGGAGGTCATCCCGCGGGCTGGCCGTCTCATTCTTATGGGACAGGGAACGGTCACGCACAGCGGAAGACCCGCGGAGATTCTTGCGCAGCTTCCGCCTGATGCGCCGGTTATGGCGGGGATGCCCGCGGCGGTTCGGCTGTATCATGCTGCCGGCGGAACCGGCGAATGTCCGCTGTCGGTCAACGATGCGCGGACAAAATTCATGCCGCTGTATGCACAGAATGTGCGTGCGCTGCCGGAGCCGGAGCCCCGTCCGCACACCGCGCCCGCACTGCGCTTCAAAGAGGTGTTTTTCCGCTATGAGCGGCACGGCAGGGATATTCTTGCCGATCTTTCGTTTACGGCCGAGACCGGCGAGCTGTTCTGCATCGTCGGCGGAAACGGCGCCGGAAAATCGACGGTGCTCTCCGTCATTGCCGGCCTGCGCCGCGCCTATGCCGGAAAAATCGAGATCTTCGGGAGGAAAATTCAGGATTATAAAGGCCGTTCGCTGCATCAGGAATGCGTCACGCTGCTGCCGCAGGATGTGCAGACGGTATTCCTGAAAAATACGGTCGCGGAGGAGCTTGCCGAGATCAGCAAAGCCTATGCGGAGGAGCTGCGCGGCTTTCCGTTTGATCTGGAACCGCTGATGCAGCAGCACCCCTATGACCTCAGCGGCGGACAGCAGCAGCTTGCCGCACTCGCAAAGGTCATGCTGACGCACCCGCGCCTTCTGCTGCTCGATGAGCCGACCAAGGGACTCGATGCCAATGCAAAGGAGCAGCTCGCAGAGGTTCTGCACGGGCTTCAGGCGCAGGGCGTCACCATTCTGCTCGTGACCCATGATATTGAATTTGCAGCGTGCCATGCCGACCGCTGCGGATTTCTGTCGCGCGGGGAGATGATCTCTGCGGATATTCCGTCGCATTTCTTTGCGGAAAATGCGTTTTATACGACCGCAGCAAGCCGCATTTCCCGCGGATTCTATGACCGCGCCGTGACGGTCGCACAGACCGCCGGGCTTTGCAGAATCAACGGGCTGAAAGCAGCAGCCGGAGAGGAGGCGCGCGATGCTGGTCATCCGCTCTGAACGAATCCGGCATATGCTCGGAACGGCGCTGCCGTTTGCGATCATGCCGGCGCTGGTGCTGCTGCTGCCGGTCGGCATTCAGGCGCAGTATTATGCGCTCGTGAGCTTCCTGATGGTCGTGCTGGCGCTGCTGCTGTTTCTCTCCGGCTTCGAGCGGCGCGAGCTCGGCACAAGGCGCATGATCCTTGTTTCCGTCATGACCGCGCTTTCCGTCATCGGGCGCCTGCTCCCGCTTATCAAGCCGATCACCGCACTGACAATCCTTTCCGCTCTCTATCTCGGAAAAGAGGCGGGCTTTCTTGTCGGCGCACTGTCGGCTGTGCTCTCCAATTTTATCATGGGGCAGGGGCCGTGGACGCCGTTTCAGATGCTTGCGTGGGGTCTGATCGGGCTGTTTGCGGGCATTTGTGCCAAGCCGCTGCTGCGGTCGCGGCTGCTGCTTTACGGTTACGGACTGCTCTCCGGCGCGGCTTACTCCATGCTGCTCGACGTCTGGACGACAGTCTGGACATACAAGGAATTCACGCTGCATGAATATGCCGCCGCGCTGGCAACTGCCGTGCCCTATACGGTGCTCTACGCGGTCTCAAATCTGCTGTTTCTGATGATCTTTACAAAGCCGATCGGCGATAAGCTCTCGCGCATCCGAAAAAAATACGGACTGTGAATACGATATCGCTGCGCGATGATTGATATTGGGCTCTTGCACGCTTCGCTGTGAGTTTGCAGCGCGAAACCACAAAGCAGCCAAAAGGACACTGCCCCCATCGCGGGTGCAGCCCCCCATTTCGATTCCGTCGGAGATACTTTATCGACAAACAAAAATCCCGTACCGGCCTGATAACCGGTACGGGATTGTGCTGTTTACTGATAAGGCGGATACTGCGGATTCTGCGGCTGAACCGGAGCCTGCGGCTGCTGGTACGGCTGCGGCTGAACCGGAGCCTGCGGCTGCTGGTATGCCTGCGGCTGTATCGGAGCCTGCGGCTGCTGGTATGCCTGCGGCTGTACCGGAGCCTGCGGCTGCTGGTATGCCTGCGGCTGAACCGGAGCCTGCGGCTGCTGATATGCCTGTGCAGGTGCCGGAGCTGCCGGCTGATATGCGGCGGGTGCTGCGCCCGGCACATTGCCGGCCGGAACCGGAATCGCCGGTGTTTCACGGTACTGCGCATATTCCTTCGCGAGCATCAGGAACAGGAATGCAAATGCTCCGCAGATCAGCATCGACCAGATCAGCGCGAAGCTCATGCCGTAATCGACCATGCCGCCCGCACCCTCAGTGTCTGCATCCGAGGTCATGATGAAGTACCAGATCATCAGCATGATCTTGCCGATTGTGACCGCTCCGAATGCAAAGCCGGTCATCTGAAGAATGCCGGGGATATCCCGCAGCATGAATTTCATGACGGCAAGCGCAATCAGCGCAAGCACCGCCAGTGTCAGGACGATCTCAACGATCAGCGTGAAAACCGTGCTGCCGCTTTCGCTCAGCGCACCCATTTTGATGCAGTCCTTCAGGCTGTATTTGAGCGACAGGGTGAGTGCTTCAAATTTCAGAACCTTACCGAAAAACAGGCCGAATGTATGGATGACCAGCAGCAGTGCGCCGATGACCGTGAGCATGCGCCAGAGCAGCTTCGCGGTTTTTCCGCGGTCGCCGCCGATCAGGTTGATGACCCAGCCCGAAATGCCGCCTGTCGGAACGCCGGTTGCTGTTCCGGCAAAAAGATTTGCCAGCGGCGAAGGCCCTGCCGGTCTTGCCGGAGCCGCCTGCTGATAGCCCGCGCCGGGTGCCGGAACAGCCGGCGCCGGTGCAGCCGCGGCCGCCGGGGCCGCATCATTCTGCGGAGAACCGCAGAATTGACAGAAGCCTGCGCCGTCTGCGATTTGTTGACCGCATGATTTACAGAACATAGGATGACCTCCCTTACATTACATTTGATGCGGAATGCGGAAGAACGAACCGCAGTTCCGCCGGGCGATTCCGCAATTTACCGCCCTTATCATGATTATATCATAACAAAATCCGGTTTGTCAAGTGTGCGTGCGGGCTGACAGATCACGTTGCCGCGGGCGGAACCGGCTGCCGGAGCCTTCGCCGGATCCGGAGCTTCATCCGTACTGCCGAACGGTGTGCCGCAGCCCTGACAGAACTGTGAGTTTTCAGCAATCTGTTTTCCGCATTTCTGACAAAACATTTGATGTACTGCCCTGTTATTGATTATGATGTAAAACCGGATGTGTGCTGCTGCTCAGTATCTGGGCTGAAGCAGCTTTTTCTCGCCCCGGCGGAAGATGATCGACACGACCAGCCCTGCAACGCCGAGCGCAAACGCGATTACAAGCTGCGGCGCGAGCTTTATCACGTCAAACTGCGCATGCGCCGCTGAATTGAATACATCAAGAATGCACAGCACAAATATCAGTGAAGCCGTCTTGACAATCGTAATCCACAGGAAACATCGGCGCAGTGCTGCCCAGACGCGCTCCCACCGCGCCTCTGAGAAGTACACCAGCATCATAATCGCAAAGATCAGGATTATCACATAGGCCGCGATGCCGCCGAATAACACAACCAGAATCGAAAATGCCGCCGTCGTGATCTGCGAGGAATGTGCTGTGTCCTCTGTCGCCTGCTCCTTCAGGTAATTCAGCATATTAAAATAGTTGATGCCTTCATAAAACGGATTTGTCTCCCGCTTGCTCTCATCCTTGCCTTCTGAAATGAGGGAGGCAAGGGAATACCCCGTGTAGCTGACATCCTTTGTGTGCGCTTTGAGATTGTAAAACTCAAACAGCTTTCCGGTGAACATGCCCCATGCCAGCACGATTGCCAGTATCCAGAGCGCGAAGATCAGGAGCTTTTTCCAGGCCGGAATCTGACGCTTTACTGCGGCAGGCGCGCCCGGATAGCCCATCGGCATTCCGTACTGCGGATAACCCGGCTGCGGGTAGCCGTACTGCGGGTAGCCCTGCTGGGGGTAGCCCTGCTGCGGGTAGCTCTGCTGGGGGTAGCCCTGCTGGGAATAGCCCTGCTGCGGGTAGCCCTGCTGGGGATAGCCCTGCTGGGGATAGCCCTGCTGGGGATAGCCCTGCTGGGGGTAGCTCTGCTGCGGGCTGCTCTGCTGTGAATAGCCCTGCCGGGGCGCCTCCTCCTGCTGCGGTGCCGTGAGCTCGCTCACGGGCGTTCCGACGGGGATTTCCGGTTCCGGCGCGGCCGGCATCTGCGAGGCGGCCTGTCCGCCCTGATTGGGGCCGGGCTCCGGAAGCGGCGCGCCGCAGTCCATACAGTAGCGCACGCCGTCCGGATTCTGTGCGCCGCAATTTTTACAAAACATCACTGACCTCCTTGACTGAACGGATCAAACGGCTGCGGCGGCGGAGCGGGCTGCTGCGGTGCTGCCGGAACCGGGTAAACGGGCTGGACAGGCGGTGCTGCCGGTATCGGCTGTACCGGTGCCATGACCGGCTGAACCGGAACAGGCACAGGCGCTGTCTTGCGGGATGCAAACGGATCCATGTGCTTGTGATACCAGATCACGGCAAGCAGGCAGAGGATGATCGCTGTGAACGAGACAAACAGCCACGGCGAATACTTGACCAGATCAATCTCCTCAAGGTTATAATAATCAACCCTGCGGTATGTATTATATGCGTCGTTCGTGAAATGTTTGGCAACGCCGACTGCAATCAGTGCGATCACCTTTGCTGTCAGCAGCGGAATGTACCCGCGCCGCAGATTCCGCCATGCGGCTGCATAATCCCTGCGGCTGACTGCCGTAACGGTGCTGATGCCGAAAATCAGAATCAGGATGCCGCAGATCAGTGCGCCGATCAGGTAGATCATAAAGAAGGCGCTAATTCCCACCGCACCGTCATCCGAATCGGAGCCGTACTGTTCCGGTTCCAGCGCAAAGCGCAGTGCGAAGTCCAGATCGTAGTTCTTCGAGGAGGATGATCTGGTTTTTTTGTAATCGTCGCTGAGGCCTTCCCTGAGCGCAGAAAACATGGAATAGCCCGTGTAGGTTGCCGAGCCGAATACGCTCTGCACATCGGAGCTTTTGCGCTGGCTCCTGACCTGAACGGCCTTTCCTGCGGAGAGCCCGAAGCTCAGAATGAAAAGCAGAATCAGCAGGATAATCAGTATGCCTTTCTGCATGCGCAGCAGGAGCTGCTGCGGCGTTACGGCGGGCGTGGCTCCGGCCGGGCTGCGATATCCGCCTGAGACCGGCTGCGGAACCGGTGCGGGAGTCTGAATAGGTGTCGGGACAGGTGCGGGGACAGGTGCGGGAACGGGTGCGGGAACGGGTGCCGCGGACTGCGGGGCACCCGGCGTCGGGGTGCCGCAGTTGATACAGAACCGGGCACTGTCATCCAGTTGGCTGCCGCATTGCTTACAGAACATAATAATCTCCTCTTTTCCGCTGAATTTTGTCAAACTGTGACAGCATGGTTTTATTATAACATATTTTGTATAAATAGTCAATCAAAAACGGCATATCTTTTTGCTGCTTTCTGAAAAAACCGGGCGCGGAGCGGCTGCGTTTGCCGGCGCATACAGCAATGTCACTTGTTTTTGAATTTGGACATTGTGCAGAATTCACAAAAGCGGGAAAACAGACGGATTTCATGCACCCGGTCACTGTTTTTTTCTGGTATTATATACGGATGACTGTCAATCGCAGTCTGATAATGATATGGCAATATGCTGCTGCACGCGCCTGTGTATCCGGGTGCCGCCGGTTTTCCGGCACGATGTGCCTTGTACGGCATTGCTATGCGAACAGGAAAAGGAGTGTTTTACGATGTCACCAAAATTCAAGGACGCCAATAAGTATATCAGGTTCGTAAACGGCAAGCCGCAGCTTCGTCCGGGCGGCCTGAACGAAGAAATCCTGAATACCGGCAATGTCGATGTGCTTACGGATTTCCTTGTGCAGAACATGAATAACCTGACAGATGATGAAAAGGAATACCTGCGGGTGCGGATTGATGCGCAGGAAACATTCCACAAGCTGCGTGAAAAGTCCGTCAGCAATATTCTCGCCGGTCAGCAGCCGCAGTATTCCGCGCTCACGGAGGGCGACGGGTTTACCGGCTTTACAGACCTTCAGCTCAAGGAAAAGCAGACTGCCTCGCAGGGCTGCTGGTCGTGTGCGCTTTCACTCCTGTTCAAGTCACGGGGCGTTGACATTACACAGGAGCAGATTCGCTCATGGCGTCCGGAGTTTGCTCCGAATAACGGCAAATCGCCTGCTGCCCCTGCGTATACGGAAAGAAGAAGCGGCGATGTGGGCTATAATATTGCCGATCAGGCAGATATGGTGACGGAGATTCTGCCCAATACAGCCATGAACACAATGACGCTGCAGCCGTTTACACCGGACGGAATCACTGTGTCCACTCTGGATGCGCCGGAGTTAAGCGTGAATCCGACCCCGGAGCAGCTAACGGAAATCAAGGCTGAGTATTTTTCTCAGATGAAGGACAAGCTGACTGAAACAATCAAAAATGCGATGCATCAGCACAATTCTCCCGTTGCGCTTTCGTGGGACGGTCACTATGTCACAGTCACCGGCATTTCCGATGACGGCATGCTGCATGTTCAGGATTCGCAGCGCTCTCCTGCTGATGTGACGATCCCGATCGACAAGGTGATCGAAAACAGTATGGACAAGCATCAGTTCAGAAACAATCAGGGCGTGAACGTCACCAGAGAACCGACCGGTCTTGAGATCACATGGCTTCAGGATCTCCCTGTCAGGCAGCTTGACTACAGCCCGGAGAGCATGAAGGACGGCTTCGGCAGCTACAGCCGTTATGTGAAGGTTGACGATACTTCACAGCTCAGCATATCTGTACCTGCCAAGGATATTATGTACAGTGAGATTCACAACGAAAATAAGGGTGTTCTTTCCAGCAAGGGCATCACGGGCTCTGTGTCAATCAATGCCGCAGCGGTCAGGGACAAGCTGGGGTATTATGCGGAGTTTTCCTTCCTCGGCGAAACGGTCGGACAGATCGACACGTTCTATCCCCAGAAGATCACCGCGCAGAATGACATGCTTCTTCAGGCGCAAAAGCTGGGGGCTGTCCAGGATGCAGTTATTGATCTGAATCAGCTCACAAATGTGAAATCCGACGATCCGGCAGTGCAGCAAAATCTGGATGCATTCCGAAAAAGCATGCAGACGCTGGCGCAGTGTGCCGGGGAGAGCATGGTTTCTCCGGCTGAAATGCAGGAAATCATGAAGATGCCGGAGCTGCTCAGCAAATCGCATAACGGTACGACTGTGCTTCAGACAATCGTAAACAGCCTCAGCCCGGATCAGCGGGTGAAGCTGATCGGCGCACTGGAAAAGACTGACGCCGGGCTCGGCCTCGGCATTGATCTCGATCGGGCGCTGAATCTTGCGCCCGGAACGAATTTTTCTTCTGTTGATGCGGAGCACCTCTGGATGCAGCCGAAGCGTCTGGCTGCCGTGACCGAGATCACGAATAAGGCGGGCGAGCTTTCACAGGATGAGAACCTTGCTGTGCGCACGCAGCTTTCCGAAATGCTCAAGTATGAACAGCTCTGGGAAAACGGCTGCCGCGATGCGCGGATTTCTCCGGCTTCGGTGGAGCTTCCGGAGTTTCTTGCACAGATAAACAAGCAGACCTTCGACAGCATTGAGCAGAACGGCGGATATAAAGCATTCATGCAGAATGTGACGTCATCCGATGATCTGTATGATCGTTTCAAGCAGTATACAAGTGAGCATGTCCTGCAAAACCAGGGGATGCAGAATCAGGCACCGGAGGCGGACGACAGCTTTAATCTGTTCGGCAATGACGCTCCGGAAGATGAGAACGACAGCTTCAATCTTCTGAATGATGATATGACGCCCACCGGCGGCGAATATCAGGCCCCCGCACAGACGGAAGGCTATACGCCGACCGGCGATGAATTCCAGACGCCGACCGGCGATGAATTCCAGACCCCGACCGGCGATGAATTCCAGACGCCGACCGGTGAGGAATTCCAGACGCCGACCGGTGAGGAATTCCAGACCCCGACCGGCGATGAATTTCAGACCCCGACCGGTGATGATGATTTTACCCTCGCAGGCAATCCGGGCGGTGAACTCGAAAGCGATACGGCCGGTGTACAGGATACGCAGCCTGCGCAGTCCGAAGCGGCTGAGGAGAAAATGCTCACGATCATGGGCAAACCGTATACCAAACAGGAATTCATTGATGCTGCACTGGAGCATAAGTGGATCGTTTCGGAGAATATTCTGGGTGCAATTTATGATATGGGCAAGGATCTTTCCCCGTATGATGCGGATTCGGCTGATGCACCGCAGAATGATTATTATGCTGCGCTCGGCAACATTCTGGAGGGCGTGACGCCCAGAAGCGAGCATGCAGAGCTGCGCGAAATTGACCAGAATCCCGAATACGGTTATGCAATCACTTCGGAGATGCTGCGCAGTGTTCTGGCGGCTGCGACAAAGCTGAAACTGGATGCGACGCCCGAATATCGGGATGTCTTTAACGACCGCTCCGGGATTATTCCGGCGGCCAATGATGAATTCCTTGCGTTTACACTCAAAAAAGCAGAGGAGGATGCGCAGAAAGCAAAGGATCAGTTTGTCGATCAGGTCGCTTCGCACGGCTGGGAGCTTACCAGAGAGCAGATCGGCAATATCTACGATTTCTGCAACCAGCTCCCCGCCAATGATCCGGAAAATGACAATGCACCTCAAAACACGTTCAGAAAGAATACGGAAGCGCTGCTGAACGGCGTGAACCCGACCAGTCAGTATGAAGCGCTGCGGAATGTTGATGACAACAAGGAGTATGCCGCCGGCATCACCTATGATATCATTACACATCTCGCGAACAGCGCCGCTGCCTTCAGCTCCGGCCGGATTGAGAATTTTAATCAGCTTTTTCTGTCGATGTCTGCTGCGTCAGACAGCCTGAAGGAAAAGGCGCAGGAGCAATTCCTCAATTTCCAGATCGCACAGAGTATGAAAGACGCCGATGAGCTTTATTCTGCCGAGAAAAAAGCGTTCGTCGATGCAGCCTCGAATGCCGGCTGGGCTCTTTCCAGGGAGGATATTGAAAGCATTTACGCTGCGCAGGTTGAGATGCCTGTCAATGATGAGAAGAATCCTGATGCGCCGCAGAACAAGTACAGGAAAATGATGGAGGATATGAAGGACGGTATCGCTCCGATCAGCATGGACGGCGGAAAATATGCGGCAATGCAGGATAATCCGCAGCGCCGGGAGCTGCTCACGCATGAGCTGGCTGTAAGGCTTTGGGCTGCTCTGAACGATGTCAGGATAGACGGAAAGAAGATCACGACGCCTGCGGCACAGAATGTGCGCAAGGTCTTTAAGGATGCACACGAAAGACTGATCGGTGAAGCCGAGAAACAGGTTCAGGATATCAAAGACGAAAAAGCGGCCGAGCAGAAGCGGATTGAGGAAGAAAAGCTCGCAGAGCAAAGACGGCTTGCAGAGGAAAAGGAGCAGAGAAGGCTCGAAGAAGAAAAGCAGAGACAGGCTGAGCTGGAAAAGCAGAGACTGGCCGAACTGGAAAAGCAGAGACTGGCCGAGCTGGAAAAGCAGAGACAGGCTGAGCTGGAAAAGCAAAGACAGGCCGAGCTGGAAAAGCAGAGACAGGTTGAGCTGGAAAAGCAAAGACAGGCTGAGCTGGAAAAGCAGAGACTGGCCGAACTGGAAAAGCAGAGACAGGCCGAGCTGGAAAAGCAGAGACTGGCCGAGCTGGAAAAGCAAAGACAGGCCGAGCTGGAAAAGCAGAGACAGGCCGAGCTGGAAAAGCAGAGACTGGCCGAGCTGGAAAAGCAGAGACTGGCCGAGCTGGAAAAGCAAAGACAGGCCGAGCTGGAAAGGCAGAGGCAGGCTGAGCTGGAAAAGCAGAGACTGGCCGAACTGGAAAAGCAGAGACAGGCTGAGCTGGAAAGGCAGAGACAGGCCGAGCTGGAAAAGCAAAGACAGCTTCAGGAGGTGAATGCGCATAATGACCCGAGCGTTCACTTCGGGCTGCGGGAGAATGACGGCGCTCTTCCGACAAAAGAAGAACTGGAACAGGGCTATCTGAAAGATAATCTGAAGAAAGCAAAGCATTCCATGGACATCCGCGGCGGGATCTATGAGGAGCCGGATGATTTCATCAATCGTCCCGACCTGTATGTGCAGCAGGAAATGGACGGCAGCAATCAGCCGTCTGCTCAGAACCATGATGCTGAGGAGCTTCCGCCTCGCAATAAGGTCGTAAAGCAGGAAGATGAGCCGGTGCTGTATGCGCGTGCGGTCGATCCTGTGAAGGATACGATTACCAAGAATCTCGACAAGCTGCATGCAAAGCACAGAACCGGAGTCGGCACTTCGAGCGATGAGCATGATAAGCTGAAAAAGAGCGTCGCGGCGTTCATGGATGAGATTGATCCGGAGGCACGCAAAAAGCGGCTGGAGGACCTCGCCAAAATGGCTGAAAACTACATCACACTCAAGCGGAACGGCGATAACAGCCCGGACTTCAAGCCGGAAACCAAAATGGGTCAGGCACGCTTTGAGGCTGCAGTGAATATCCTGGCTTCCGTCCGGCAGGAGCTCGATCAGATGAATGCGGCGCAGGGAAAGGAAGCCGGTGAACGGAAGTTCCGGATGATTCCCGAACATAAGGGTCAGGCGCTTCCAAATTCCATAGCGGAAAATCAGAACACGGTCCGGCAAATGCTGAATCTCGGCAGGAATGAGCTCAGCAAGGATATTGATTCCTACAAGGCAATCCTGAAGGCAAATGCTGCTCAGATTGCTGCAAAGAGAACCGTCTTCGGGAAATACACGAACGAGCAGATCGCCCAGATGAAGCCGAAAAAGCTCCAGGCGCTTCAAAACAGGTGCGTCGAAATGATGACGGAGATCACTGAAAAGCAGGCGTTCAGCCGCATCTTTGACGGCATCCAGAATGCAGACCAGTTGTTCCAAAAGGGAATGGAAGTGACACTGAACAAGGGCGATGTCTTCCTCAGCAGCTTTGCAAGAGAAAACAGACAGAATCAGAATCAGAACCATATGACAGGAAACAAAGGAAAGCAGAAGGAACTGAACAATAACAGACAGATCGGCAAGAACTGAGAAACGGGGAGAATCCTTCTGCGGAAGGATTCTCCCTTCAGTTTGCAGATATCACGGCAGGCTTGACAATCACCGGAGAATCAGTTATAATAATGGCAAAAAGGACAGGGGAGATGTGTTTCATGTTTTGTCCCAAATGCGGCAAAGTCGCTGAAGTAAATCAGAAATTCTGTGCCGGCTGCGGCGCCGACCTGACCTCGGACGGCAATATGCTCACGCAGCCCGCTGTCCCGCATACGAACAATACCGCGGCGGTCAGACCGGCCGCGCCGGTGAAGCCGGTACCTGCAGTGCCGCAGAAAAATAACAGCGGCTTGCTCTTTCGCATTGCCGGGCTGCTCGCTGCCGCGGCAATCGCCGTGAGCGCCTTTCTGCCGTTCTGGTCTTATTCTGCGGAGGGGCGGAGCGGCAGCCTCTCGCTCGCCGAATACGGTCTGCCCGGCGTGATCGTTTGCCTGATCGCCGCGGCAGGTGTGCTGTTTTCCGCTGCCGGCGTGCATGCCGGTAATATCGGCTGCGGCATCGCTGCCGCCGGGTATGCGATTCTGCGCGATATCAACCTCGAAAGCATGATCGAGCGCGACTACGGCAGCGATGCCGCCTCCATGCTGGAGCTGCTCGATTCCGGCGCAGGCTTCTATCTGCTGCTCTCCGCAGGCGCCGTTCTGCTCCTGCTCGGAATCATCGGGCTGGCGGTCAGCCGCAAGCAGAATTAAGGCAGCACCGCACAGAGCAGATGTGCCGCCATGCCGTCAGGCGTGCTTTATGCTGCAACGATATCAACGCCCTGTTCGCAGGGCGTTTTATTGGTTCCGGCAAATCACATAATTCTCCGCGGCGGGATTTGGGCAGAGTGCTGAAGTTTCTGTGAGAGTCTGTTTTCGCTGATTTAACATATTGACAATATGTGACAGAATCGTGTATAATAGGTGTAAGCTCTGTAATACGGCAGAGCTTTGTCCGCCGGAACGCGGGCACTGCAACATTACCAGAGAGGTATTTGAATATGTTTTGTAAAGCATGCGGCAGAAATAATCCTGACGGAGCACTTTCCTGCATCGGCTGCGGTGCGCCGCTGGGGCAGGATACGGCAGGCGCGCCCGGTATGGGAATGCAGGGAATGGGCGCTCCGATTCAGAACCCCTATCCGACGGCTCCGAACGCTTATGTTCCCGCCGGATTCGCTGCACCGACATCCTCGAAAAAGCTCAACATCATCGGCATCATCGGCGCAATCATCGCATTCATCAGTGTGTTCCTTCCCTATGCGACCGTTTCCTTCATGGGCTTTTCGCAGTCCGTTTCGCTGCACAGCGCCGGCGGCTCTGACTGGCTCATCGTTTCGGGTGCAGCGCTGATCGGTCTGGTTCTTTCCGTGATCGGCAACCCTGTCGGCCCGATTGTCGGCGGTGCGGTCTGCATCATTGTCGGATTCCTTGAAAATAACAGCATTACCGAAGCGATGGATGCCGCCGGTGTTGATCTGTCTGAGTACATCTCCAAGGGCGCCGGCTGCTATATGCTGTTTATCGGCGGCGCTGTCATGCTGGTCGGCGGCATTTACGGCATTATTTCAAAAAATAAGTAACACGAAAGAAGGCGCATACATATGTTCTGCAAAAACTGCGGTACGAATAATCCCGACGGCATGTCCGTCTGTGCGTCATGCGGTGCGCCGCTTTCACAGGCACAGCCCGCGATGCAGCAGCCTGCGCAATTTCAGCAGCCCGGATATCAGCAGCCTGCATATCCGCCTCCTGCAAACTTCGGCGCACCGACCGCCTTTCCGGCTGCTTCCGGTGCTAAGCGCAGACTGAATCTCATTGGCATGCTCGGTGCGATTCTCGCGATCATCAGCGTCTTTCTGCCGTTCCTCAAGGTTGAGATTCTCGGCTTCTCCGAGAGCGTTTCGCTCTTTGGCGCGGAGGGCGGCTCAGACTGGATCTTTGTGGTCGGAATCGCTGCGCTCGGCCTGCTGCTTTCGCTGTTCGGCCTGAATATCGGCGTTATTATCATGGGCCTGCTCGAAATCGGCATCGGTGCGCTGGAGATTCACAGTCTCAATGACAATCTCGGCTCGTATGCCAGCCTCGTAGACAAGGGCATGGGCTGCTATCTGCTGTTCATCGGCGGTGCAGTCATGGTCATCGGCGGTATCGTCGGCATTGCCTCCAAGAAACGGTAAACAACAATCCCCGAAAACGGTTCAAACCGCCTTCGGGGATTGTTTTGCTTTATTTCAGGTTTTCGGTCAGGGCAAGTACTTCTTCCAGCGTGAGCTGCTCAAAACGGACGTTCGCATTATGACCGCCTGCGGCAAGCGCGGCCGTGACCCGCTCCTTCGGGAGATCAAGCACCGCAGAAAGCGCATTGACCGCGGTTTTCCGGCGCTGTGCAAAGCCCGCCTTTACAACACGCAGCACCGCTTCGAGCGTATCCTGCGTGCAGGGCGGTGTGTCATAGGGCGTGATGCGGATAACCGCGGAATCGACCTTCGGCGCGGGGTAAAAGGAATCCCGCGGAACGGCAAACAACTGCTCGGCGCGGCCTCTGAGCTGCACCGCTGCCGTCACTGCACCCGCCGCACGGCTCCCCAGCCGCGCACACAGCCGGTCGGCGGCCTCCTGCTGTACCATGACCGTGATGCTCTCGAACCGCACGCCCGATTCCAGCAGGTGCATCAGCACCGGCGAGGTGATGTAATACGGCAGATTCGCACAGACCGCGACCTTTCGTTCCCCGAACTGCTCTTTCAGAAATTCCGGCAGGCTGACCTTCATGATATCCTGCCAGACGATCTTCACATGCGGAAATTCAGCGAGGGTCTCCTTCAGCACGGGCGCGAGGCGCTTGTCCAGCTCGACTGCCGCTACGCATTCCGATTTCAGCGCGAGCTCCTGCGTCAGCACGCCAAAGCCGGTGCCGATCTCCAGCACGCCGTATTCCGGCGCGGGTATGCCGTATTCTGCGATTGCCGGGCAGACCTCCGGGTCGATCAGAAAATTCTGCCCCAGCCCTTTGGAAAAGGTGAAGCGGTGCCGCTTGGCGAGCGACCGGATCACGTTCATATCAGTAAGGTTCATCATATCAGAGTTCACCGTATCCTTTGCTTGAAAAATCATGGCCGTTCCATGGCAAAACGGAACCGGATACTGCCCGGCGCGGGCTTGCTTTTTTCAGCGTAATGTGCTATACTGTAGAAAATAACCAAAGGAGGCGTTTCGCATGGAGCGCAGAGATAAAACAAATTACTACCTCGATATCGCAGAGGCAGTCTGTGCGCGCAGCACATGCCTCAGACGGAAATTCGGCGCGATCATCGTCAAGCACGATGAGATCATCTCGACCGGCTACAACGGCGCACCGCGCGGCCGGCAGAATTGCAGCGACCTCGATTTCTGCTACCGCGACCGCATGAACGTCCCCCGCGGCCAGCGCTATGAGCTTTGCCGCAGCGTCCATGCCGAAATGAACGCGATCATTTCAGCCAGCCGCGCCGACCTCATGGGCGCGACGCTGTACCTCGCCTGCCACGATGCCAAAACCAATGCGCTGGACGGCGCCGTCGAGCCATGCTCCATGTGCAAGCGGCTCATTCTCAATGCCGGCATCGAACATGTCATCATCCGGCAGGATGCCGACCGCTATGACGTCATACAGACCGCCGACTGGATCGCCAATGACGATTCACTTGCCGATGTGCTCCGCTCAGACGGCTACTGATGCCGCATAGAGTATTGCCTGCACATGCGCTGCATTCTCCGGCAGCACATTCTCAAAATACAGCAGATAAACCGTTTTCCGCACCTGTATTGCGCGGAGGACGGTTTTTTTTGCGGTGCCCCATTCAGCCGTCAGCATCGGGGAATGCCGGAGAAAGCCGTGCGAGACCGCACGCAGCGTCAGCGGCGGAGAGAGCCGCCGGAATGCGATTTGCAGATCGGCATGCGTAATGCGACGGAGCGGCTGCGCAAAGGGCAGCTCCGTCACCGTCAGGTGCAGGCCGGTCTTGTCTCCGGTAAGGCAGTGAATGCCGCGGCTGCCGCGGGGCATGCGCTCCGCCCGGAAATCGGACGGCAGCGAGAGCATCAGCCGCCCGCCAAACAGTCTTGCCTGTCTGGGCAGCATTACGAGCTGCTGCGGCTCTGCTTGGGATACAGAACGGGGGCGCCTCCGGTGCAGCCATGCCCGCACGCGCGGAAGCAAACCTCGCTTCTGCGGCTTCTGTGCCGGTGTTTGCATCGCAGGCACCCCCTTTCGGATGCGTCAGTCGTTCAGGCGACGATCACGGTTACGATGAAGCCGTTTTCGTTGTCGCCGGAAATCTCATAGGAGCCGGATTTCGGAACCGGCACTTCTGTTGTACCGGTCTTGCTCGCCGGGAAATAGTAGATATTGTAGGTCAGCTCGCTGGTGCTGTATTTGAGCATTCCCTTCCCGAAGGAATAGTTATTCCGCAGCAGCTCAAGGTATTCCTCCAGAACCAGATCGTTTTCGTTCATATAGGCCGCATGCGGTACGCCGACATAGCGAATCGCAGTATAGCCGCCCTTGTAGCCGGTGATGTCGGTCTTGTGGTCGGGGTAGCGCAGCACATAGCCGTAGCTTGCCATATGGCTGAAGATCCACGAATACGGCGTGACGTTCGAGACATATTCATAGCCGCCGTCATTGCGCTTGACATGGAGCTGCACATCGAACGCGGTTGCGGACTCGGGATTGCTTTTTTCCTGTCCCTCCTTCAGCCAGCCGTAGTTGAACATGATCTCGGTATTGGAGGTTTCGGAGTAGTAGGCCTTCATGAGCCGGTTGAATTTGGAGAGTGCGGTTTTGTTGAGCGCGGTATGTCCCGGATAGGAGACCTCATAGGTATCGGGCTTGTCCGAGGCAAAATAGACCTGCTCCAGATCAAGATCCTCCTTTGTCAGCTCGCAGGGATGATTCTTGTCCACGAGAATGAGCGAGCCCTTGTGGATCGCCTCATTTGGCATCGACACGGCCTGATAGCTGTCCGGCAGCACAACGCCTGCTTCCGGCGCTGCGGTCGTGACGGTCGTTGAGGTTGCGATCGGCACGCTCTGCACAGGCTCCGCATCGGTGACGACCTGCGGCAGATTTACCATGGATGCAGGCGCAGAGGAGGAGGCTGAGGTTTCCGAGCCTTCGGAGGCCGGTGTGCCGGCGGCGGTGCTGCTGCCCTCCGCGGCGGTGTCTGCGGAGCTGCTGCTCTGGCTCTGCCCGGAGACAGGCTGCCCTGCGGGCGCATCGTCATCCATGCAGCGCTGTACACAGGAGCCGAACAGGAAAATCACGATCACGAGCGCGATCACCGCGACCGCCATGCGGTCCCAGCGGATCCTTCGTCTTCTTGCCATCATATCACCTCTCAATCCGTTTGCTGTTATTCGGCGGCGGCGCAGAATGCTGCTGCCTGCCGGAAAGCGGCACAGCCCCACTCAGCCGTGAGACTGTGCCGCCTGCTTGATCGCTGTGAGATACCGGCTGTGCCGGGGTGTTCCGTATCAATCGGGTGCGCGGGGAAAAATCAGGCGCCCGTTGATTCCAGTGCGCTGATCGCGGCAGCGAGCTCATTGTTGACCGCAGAGGCATCTGCCGGCGCAGCAGCGGGAGCCATGCCCATTTCGGCCATGAGGCGCTCCAGCTCGGAATCGACCTTGGCATTGCGCTCCAGCTCCTCGAAGGTTGCGACCTCCTCGGGCTTGCCGGTGCCGATGATCTCGCTGAATGCAGCGGCCTCGGCCTCCTTGCGCTCGATCTTCTCCTCCATCTTGGAGAGCTTGTCGAAGCTGGACTTGGTGTCGATGCCGCCGAGGGATTTTGCGAGCTCCTTCGTGGTATCGGCCATCTGCGAGCGTGCGATGAGCATTGCCTCGCGGGATTTTGCCTCCTGCATCTTGGACTTCAGCACCTCGACCTGCGAACGGATCGCCTCGGTCTGGTTGGAGATGGTTTCGTACATTTCGCGGTAATTCGCGACATCTTCATCCGCCTTGACCTTGGATGCGAGCGCCTTCTTGGCGAGCTCGGCATCGCCGGCCTTCAGTGCGGCCTTTGCACGGGATTCCCAGCTGGCGGAAATCGCGCATGCGCTGCGGTACTGCTTTTCGACCATACGCTCGCTGGCGACGGCCTTGCCCAGCGCCTGTGTGGACTTGGTCAGCTCTTTCTGCATATCTGCGATGATCTGCTTGACCAGCTTTTCCGGATCCTCCGCCTTATCGAGCATGTCGTTGATATTGGCTCTGAGAATATCAGAGATTCTGGAGAAAATACCCATCTGAAGAAACCCTCCTGTTTTTCTTGAAATAATGATATTTGACGGCATCCACCGGCTGCCGTGCGGGTATGTTCCGCCGGAGCCGATGCTGCTCCGATTACATTATATCAGAAGTTGCGCGGCTTGTCAAGAGGCGGGGCGCACTCCGGGGAAAAAATATATTTTTTTAGAGCTTTCCCCCTTGCTTTTTTGCGCCGTATAGAGTATAATATAGAGTGTATCTTTATGTAATCACGCCGGTGACGGTGCAGCGGGTGCTGCGGTGCCGGCAGGCAACAGGAGGAGTCAACCGTGGAAGAAAAAAAACTGATATCTGTGATCGTTCCCTGCTACAATGAGGAGGAGGTTCTCCCGCTCTTTTACAAGGAGATCACGAAGGTCTCTGCGCAGATGCAGAAAAAATATCCGGAGCTGCTGTTTGAATATCTGTTTGTGGATGACGGCTCAAAGGACCGCACGCTTTCGGAGCTGCGCACCATGGCCAAGCACGATGAACGGGTGCGCTATGTGTCCTTCTCGCGCAATTTCGGCAAGGAATCGGGCATGTACGCCGGCCTGAAGGAGTCAAAGGGCGATTACTGCGTCATCATGGATGCCGATTTGCAGCATCCGCCGGCGTTTCTGCCGCAGATGTATGAGGCGGTGCGGGACGGACAGTATGACTGTGCAACGACCCGCCGCGTCAGCAGAGAGGGCGAATCAAAGGTGCGCTCGTGGTTCGCAAGGCGCTTTTACGGCATCATGAACCGCATCTCTGAGACAGAGATCGTGGACGGTGCGCAGGATTTCCGCTTCATGACCCGCCAGATGGTCGATGCGGTGCTTTCGATGACCGAATACAACCGCTTCTCAAAGGGCATTTTCTCATGGGTCGGCTTCCGCACGAAATATCTGGAATACAAGAATGTCGAGCGCGCCGCCGGCAAGAGCTCATGGAGCTTCTGGGGTCTGTTCAGCTATTCGATCGAGGGCATGCTCGGCTTCTCGACCGCGCCCCTGACCATGACTGCGGGCGTCGGCCTTGTGATGTTCCTGCTCGGCATCATCATGCTGATCTTTACCGTGATGAAAAAGCTGATCGTCGGCGATCCGGTCGCGGGCTATGCGACCACGATCTGCACGATCCTGCTGTTCGGCGGACTTCAGCTTTTCTGCACCGGCATTCTGGGACTGTATATGGGCAAGACCTTCCTGGAGACCAAGCGCCGCCCGCTGTACATTATCCGCGAGACCGAGAAGAATGCGGATCAGTTCCCCGACCGCACCGCAGCGCTGCCGGAGAAGTCCGGAATTGCTGCAAAAACCGATGCGGCGAAGGCAAAGCCCGCTGATGACGATGACTATGATGATTACGACGATGACGAATACGACGACTATGATGATGAATATGACGACGAGGATTACGATGACGAATATGACGATGAGGACGAATATGAGGACGATGAGGAGGAGGATGCTCCCGCTCCGGCACCCGCGGTAAAGAAGGCAGAGCCGAAGAAGGCTGTTTCCGCTGCACCGAAAAAGGCGGCTGTATCCGCAAAGACAGAGTCCGCGCTCGACAGAGCCATGCGCCTCAAGGAGGAATCCGATGCGGAATTCGATGCGCTGGTAGATGCCGCATTTGAGGAGGCCGAGGCCAAGAAGAAGGCGGCCGCTTCCGCAAAGGCTGCTGCTCCGGAAAAGACCCCTGCGCCCGCAAAGGCTGCTGCTCCGGCAAAGGCTGCTGCTCCGGCAAAGGCTGCCGCTCCGGCAAAGGCCGCTGCGCCCGCAAAGGCTGCCGCTCCGGCAAAGGCCGCTGCGCCCGCAAAGCCTGCCGCTCCGGCAAAGGCCGCTGCTTCCGCCGGTTCCGCGGTGCAGGCGGAGGAGAAACCCGCAGAAGCACCCGCCGCTTCCGCAAAGAAGGAAAAATTCGTGGTGGAGATCAATTATGACAACGACGATCTCTACGACGGGTATGATGACGATGATTACGATGATTACGATGATTATGACGGCGATGACGATGACTTCGATGAGGATGATTACGACGATTACAGCGCATACGAAAAGGTGCCTGTCCGGAAAACCTCCGCGGCTGCAAAGGCCGGCGCCGCAGCAGCAAAGGCTCCGGCAGAGGCGGGCGAAAGCGTCGGCGATAAGATCAAGGGATTCTTCAGCATGCTCGGCGATAAGCTCAAGGGGCTGAAGGATCGGATCGCGGAATCCGTGAAGGCGAAAAAGGACGATGCCCCGAAGAAGGACAATGCACTGAAGAAATCGCTGCACGCCGCCGATGATTATGATGACGACGACTACGATGATTACGACGATGACGAATACGACGACTACGATGATTACGACGATGATGAATACGATGACTACGACGATGACGATTATGATGATTACGATGACGACTACGATGACGGCGATGAGGATGACGACTACGACGATTATGACGATGATGACGATGATGACGAAGA
>JAFXZM010000006.1 GCA_017541275.1 Oscillospiraceae bacterium
GTGCAGGCTTTTCATAGCCGTCTGAGGACGGTGGTTTGCTGCTGTTATGGCTGTCTTTATGCAGCTGTTCTTCTAATTCTGCTATTCTGGCATTGGCTTTGTCGAGTTTGGCATTGGTCTCCTCCAATTTGAGGGTCAGAACCTCAATCGTATGTTGCTGTGCCCTGACGGTTGCCATGAGTTCTTCTATCACTGTCATCCTTTTTCACCACCGCTATCTTGCTTTTTCTTTAGTATAGCACATTTTTCGGTGGCTGTAAATTGACAGAATCACAGTTTTTGACTCTGAACTTCTTGTTTTCAACTTTGTGGAATTCTCAGCAGGACTGAACAGTTACGATATAATAATAATAAAAAGCACAGGGACGCAATTATCCCTGTGCTTTATTACCGTGTTTGATTTGATAAAAGGATACAGTTATGCGAACTGTGCTGTGCTCAGTATAGCGCAAATCTGCATGACTGTCAAGCCCTTTCATCAGAATTTTATAATGATATTATATCATTCACGGCTGTGATTGTCAAGACAGAAAACTTTGAATAAGAGCACTCATTATTTGTCATAATGTACATCAAATATGCCGCAGACACAGCGGAATCTGCATATCACTCCGGGATAAATACCAGTTCACCGCTTGTTCTGAGGTTCGGAATCTCAATTCGGCCGAGCGTACCGGTCATTTCATTGAATTTGAGTGTTCCATGCGAAGAATACGGGAATTCCTCAACAAGCATCTGACCGTTGATACAGCGGAATACATAATCCGTTGTACCTCTGTTGCCGAACAGGCCGTATGCTTCATCATTCAGGTAATCATAGACGTAAATATGCTGTGTGCAATAGAAATCAATGCCCATAGTTAAATTGATGCACACTTCAGGATATCCGTCGCCTGTCATATCGGTGAAATAGACCTGCCAGGGGGTGATCGCAGTTGAGGAATAGATATTATCGCTGCCGATAATCCTTTTTTCAATGCCGTTTCGGCTGCAATAGATGCCGTAATGGCGCCAGATGAATTCGGTATCCGGGAAAGCAGAGATTGCAACCCGCAGCTCATCTGTTTCGCTAAACACATTTGTCGGTATGATGTTCTCCTGAATCAGATCGCGCCAGACAAAAACCTCATCCGGTTCAATATGGAATGTCGGCGTATCTGTCATATTCGTATTCAGCACCTCGACACTATAGATATTGCTGAACTCTGCAGGATAGGTTTGCAAAAGCGATCCGTCATATGTGATTTTCAGCTCATCACCGACACAAACATTCGTAATTCCGTATTTTTCGAGCGTTTTCATGTCGATTCTGGCATATACATCCGTACTCCGACCCGTTCTTCCCACACCGACAGAATACTCATCTACTGCTGTAACAGGGAATACTGACGTTACAGGTGAAAACGGATTGTATTGCGTTTCTGTCTGCTTGGTCGTCGTCGTAGTCGACCGAACAGTCGAAGTAGTCTGCGCCTTTGTGTCGAGCGTATTCCCCTCTGTCTTGCCGCCGGTTCGGGCGGAAACTGTCGTAAAAAGCACAAGATCACCGGTCGTGCCGGCGGCTGTCGCAGTTGTTTTCTGTGACGTTGTTTTCTGCGCGGCGGAAGTCTGCGTACTGATGACCGCTTTTTCCGTATCTGCTGTTGTTTCAGTTATAAACACTTCTGTTTCAGCCGATTCTGCTGTTGCTTCAGTGACCTGCTCGGCGATTTGTTCCGTCGGGTCATTGCTTGCAACAAACGTATCATCCGGCTTCGATCTGACATGCATTGCAAAGAGCACAAGTCCGAAGCAGACCGCCAAACCCGCTGCCGCCAGGATAAACGGCTTGATCCGGCGCGGCTGTTTCACTGCGGCATCTGCCGCGCGCTGCTCTGCCTCGCGAATATACTTGCTGTCTGTGTTTTGCAGTGCATGAAGCAAGTCCCGTTCAGTCATAGCCAGCCCTCCTTTTTGAGATAGGTCTTCAGCTTCTTCCGGACACGCATAAGCGTGACCTTCACTTTGCTTTCGGTTATGCCGAAGCGTTCCGCGATCTCCGAGACCGGCGTTAATTTTGTGTAGCGCTCCACAAAAACCGTCCGCGCATCGAAGGAAAGCCCGCCGAGGAACCGATCGACTGCCGCTTGCAGCAGCTTCTGATCGAGTGCCTCCTCAACGGATTCACCGGAGGGCAGGCAGTAAGCAAGCTCCTCCAGTGCCAGCGGAGTCTCACCGCCGCCGCGCTTGCCAGCATTCTTTGCCTCCAGACGGTTCAGCGCACAGTTCCGGACTGCCGCAGAGAGAAACGCGAACAAGTTTTCCGGTTTCGCCGGCGGGACACTGTTCCAGACCCGCAGCCACATATCATTGACTGCCTCCTCTGCATCCTCCTCATTGCGCAGGATATCGCGTGCGATCTTCCGGCAGCCCTTTCCGTATTGTTTGTCAGCCTGTTTGATCGCCTGCTCATCGCGTGCAGCAAACAGATTCAGAATCTCCGCATCATTCACCGGCTCCACCTCCTCCGATCGGTTCTCTGTATCAATAGACAGGAAAAGCTGCTCCCGCGTTACAGGATTTCAAAAAAAAATCCCGCTTATCGGGAAGGGATAAGCGGGAAAGCGGATCAGTTGACATTGCATGTGAATTCACTGTTCTGATAATCGACTGTCACCGTGCTGCCCGGCGCAACCGGGTTTGCCAGCAGCATCTTTGCAAGCGAGGTTTCAATTCTGCGCTGAATCAGTCGCTTCAGCGGACGCGCGCCGAAGTTCGGGTCATAGCCCTGCTCAACGATTGCGTCCTTTGCGCCATCGGTCAGCGAAATGCTGAGCTGCTGGTCGGAAAGGCGCTTTTGCAGGTTCGCGATCAGCAGATCGACAATCTTCTTGATCTCATCCTTTGTCAGCGGCTTATAGCAGATGATTTCATCCAGACGGTTCAGGAATTCCGGTCGGAACCGCTGATGCAGCAGACGGTCTGTCTCTGCTCTTGCCGCCTCAGAGATCGTGCCGTCAGACTGGATTCCCTCAAGCAGCGCATCCGCGCCGAGATTGGAGGTCAGAATCAGGATCGTGTTCTTGAAATCGACGGTTCTGCCCTGCGAATCGGTGATTCTGCCGTCATCGAGCACCTGAAGAAGCAGATTGAACACATCGGGGTGTGCCTTTTCGATTTCATCGAGCAGCACAACGGAATACGGCTTTCTGCGGACGGCCTCTGTAAGCTGACCGCCCTCCTCATAACCGACATATCCGGGAGGCGCACCGATCAGGCGGCTGACGCTGAATTTCTCCATATATTCCGACATGTCGATGCGGATGAGGTTGCGTTCATCGTCAAACAGCGCCTCTGCGAGTGTTTTAGCAAGCTCAGTCTTGCCGACACCGGTCGGGCCGAGGAACAGGAACGAACCGATCGGCCGGTCGGGATCCTGAATGCCTGCACGCGAACGCAGAATCGCCTCGCTGACCTTTTCGACCGCCTCATCCTGACCGATCACACGGCGATGCAGCGTATCGTCCAGATGCAGCAGCTTTTCGCGGTCGCCCTGCATCAGCTTTGTCACGGGGATGCCCGTCCAGCGCGCAACGATCCGCGCAATCTCCTCCTCTGTCACCGCATCACGCAGCAGCTTCGCGGCATTTGCCGTCTGTGCGGCAGATTCCGCCTCTGCAAGCTGTTTTTGCAGCTCCGGCAGTCTGCCGTATTTCAGCTCGGCGGCTTTGTTCAGGTCATATTCGCGCTCGGCTGAGTCGATTTCGGCTTTTAGCTGTTCAAGCTGTGCGCGGAGCTCCTGCACCCTGCTGATGCCGCCCTTTTCGTTTTCCCATTGTGCCTTCATCTGCGCAAAGCGGTCGCGATATTCCGCAAGCTCCTTTTGCAGCTCATCAAGATGCGCCGCCGAAACGGCATCGTTTTCCTTCTTCAGTGCGGCTTCTTCGATCTCAAGCTGCATAATTTTTCTGGCGATTTCGTCCATTTCTGTCGGCATGGAGTCCATTTCCGTGCGAATCATCGCACATGCCTCATCGACCAGATCAATCGCCTTATCCGGCAGGAACCGGTCGGAGATATAGCGGTTCGAGAGCGTTGCAGCAGCAATCAGCGCATTATCGTGAATCTTGACGCCGTGGAACACCTCATAGCGCTCCTTCAGGCCTCTGAGAATGGAAATGGTATCCTCGACCGTCGGTTCACCGACCTGCACCGGCTGGAACCGGCGCTCCAGTGCGGCATCCTTTTCGATATACTTGCGATATTCGTCGAGCGTGGTCGCACCGATGCAGTGCAGCTCGCCGCGCGCAAGCATCGGCTTCAGCAGGTTTCCGGCATCCATTGCACCGTCTGTCTTGCCTGCGCCGACAATCGTATGCAGCTCGTCGATGAACAGCAGGATCTTGCCCTCAGACTTTTTGACCTCCTGAAGCACTGCCTTCAGACGCTCCTCGAATTCGCCGCGGTATTTTGCGCCGGCGACCAGTGCGCCCAGATCGAGTGAAAAGATCGTTCTGTCGCGCAGAGAATCCGGCACATCGCCTCTCGCAATCCGCTGTGCAAGTCCCTCTGCGATTGCAGTTTTGCCGACACCCGGCTCACCGATCAGCACAGGATTATTCTTTGTTTTTCTGGAAAGAATCCGGATGACATTCCGGATCTCGGCATCTCGGCCGATCACGGGGTCAAGCTGATGCTTTCTTGCACGGTCTGTTAAATCCTGACCGTATTTTTTCAGCACATCATAGGTTGCCTCGGGCGTTTCATTCGTAATGCGCGTATTTCCGCGGATCTCCTTCAGTGCCGCAAGCACCTTTGCCTCAGTGATCTGGAACCGGTCAAACAGCTTCCGCACATCGCCGCGCTCGATCCGGAACATCGCAAGCAGCAGATGCTCCACGGAAATATACTCATCCTGCATCTGCTTGGCGATCTGCTCCGCCTGATTGTAGAGCTGCTCAGTTTCATTGGAAACATAGACCATGCCCGGCTGACGGCCGCTGCCTGTGACATGCGGAAGTGCTGCAACAGCCTGCTCGGCTGCCTTGGTCAGTGCGGCGGCATCTGCGCCGATGCGCTGCATGAGCTGCGGAATCAGGCCGTCCGACTGCTCCATCAGCGCAGTCAGAATGTGGATCGGCTCAACCGCATTATTTTGATAGCCCGTTGAAAGCGACTGTGCATTCTGCATCGCCTCCAGCGATTTCTGTGTCATTCTGTTCACATTCATCATGATACCTCCTAACAATTCACGGATTTATGCATTCAGGTTTTCGGCGAACCGTTCAGACTACGGCCCGAAATAAGATGACGCCGCTTCCTTTGCCGCTTCATGGTCTGGCAGCGCGGCAAAATATGCCTTCAGCGCGGCATCGACCCGCTTGATATACTGCCCGATTGCAGCGCCGAGCTCATCCGATGAGATCCGTTTGTTTGCGGGTATCCGGAATAACCGGTTCCATGCGCCTTCCGCAATCGAGTAATCGGATTCGCTGCACTGACCGCTCTGCACCTCCAGTGCGGCCCATGTCCGGAAGAATGCCTCCGCATCTGCGATCAGCGTCTTATTCTGCGTGCGGAACGAAGCATGCAGCACACCGAGCGCCTGCTCCGGCTGACGGTAGAGCTCTACACGGTAGCGGATCGTCGGTTTATAGCGGTAGCGAAGCGGACTCCGGATCGTCAGCATGCCGTCTGCCGCCTGCTCCTGAAGCTGAAACAGCCCGTTCATCTGCTGCGAAAGGGTATTGAGTATCTCGGCCATTCTGCGTTCAGGGGTTACATAGCCGACCGCTTCAGCTAAAAGCTGGTTGATGAGATTGGAGCGGCTCGTTCCGCGTGCATAGGCCATTCTGTCAACGGCCTCGACCACATCCTCAGAAAGGACGAGGCTGTAAACTGCCTTTTTCATGTGCCGTACACCTCTTTTCTGTTCTTCTAATAACATTATACTCACATTCTGTAATTTGTCAAGCGGATTATATAATGTTTCACACAAGTTTCACAAATGATTGACGAAATCCCATTTTTGTGGTATACTATATTATACCATGAAAATGATGAGACCGCAGGTTGTCTCTGCGGCCGAAAAGGAGTATCAGATTCAGATGAACGCAGCAACGAAAAAATTATACGACAATAACAGCTATCTCCGCGAGTTTTCTGCCAAAGTATTGTCCTGTGAGCCGCTTGCGGATGCAAAAAAGCGGAAGGACGGCGCCGCATTCGGCATCGTTCTCGATCAGACCGCGTTCTTTCCGGAGGGCGGCGGCCAGACTGCCGATACCGGTAATCTCGGCAATGCCGTTGTGTCCGATGTTCAGGAAAAGGACGGCGTGATTGTCCACTGCACTGACGTTCCGCTGGAACCGGGAATCGAGATTCAGGGCGTCCTGAACTGGGAACAGCGATTTCGGAAAATGCAGAACCACACGGGTGAGCACCTGATCTCCGGCATCGTTCACAGCCAGTTCGGCTATGACAATGTCGGCTTCCACCTTGGCACAGACGGTGTTACCGTTGATTTCAGCGGAGTGCTGACGGCAGCCGAGCTGGAATTTGTGGAATACATTGCAAACCGTGTCGTCGGACTGAATGTGCCGGTCACGGTGTCCTATCCGACACCGGAGGAATGCGCTGCAATGGAATACCGCTCAAAGCTCGACCTGACAGAGAATATCCGCATCGTTACAATCGAGGGCTGGGATGTCTGTGCCTGCTGCGCGCCGCATGTCTCGGAGACCGGCGCAGTCGGCGGCATCAAAATTCTGAGCAGCGAGAGCTGGAAGGGCGGCGTCAGAATCCGCATGCTCTGCGGACTGGACGCACTGGAGGATTATCAGAAACGGCTGGAAAACACCGCCCGCATCTCAAATCTGCTCTCCTGCAAGCAGCTTGAGTCCGCAGATGCGGTCGAACGCCTGCTGAAAAATCTGGCAGCAGAGCGCGAGGAAGCCGCTAAGCTCCGGCGCACACTGGTCGAAATCAAGTCTGCCGGGCTCGCCGAAACAGACGGCAATCTCGTGATTTTCGATGACATGCTCGACAACAACAGCCTGCGGAATCTCGTAAATGCAGGTGTTGTGCGCTGCGGTGGTGTCTGTGCGGCCTTTCAGGGCAATGATGCCGACGGCTACCGCTATATCATCAGCAGTCAGCATACCGCGCTCCGCGCATGGGCAAAGGACTTTAACAGCGCACTCAACGGCAGAGGCGGCGGCTCTGACGAGATGATACAGGGTACTGTCAAAGCCTCTGAAGCAGCGATTCGCGCATATCTGCAATAAACTGCAAAAAAAGTGGCTCCGCTGTTGGCTGGACAGCAGAGCCGATTCTTGAAGGTTGTAACAATGGATCAAAAGTGAAAAGGATTCAAACACATTCCCATACTGATCGACGATTCCTCTGCTGCGCCTGACTCGCTGCATCGGTTTCGCTTCTCATGTGCTTAGTATAGCGGATTCGGCAGGAAAAATCAACCTGTTTTCTTAATCTGTCAACAATTTGCGGTCAGATTGAGAAGGATTCGTCATCAATTTGCAATTTTTGCCGTGAGAGGTAACAAAATAATGATAAATACGGGAGGACTCCCCGATGATAAATATTTACAAAACCGGAAACGGGACACTGCTTCAGCTCGAAAAGCCGGAGCCCGGATGCTGGGTCTCTGTCTATGAACCGACACAGGAGGAATTTCACCGCCTGACAGAAGAATACGGTCTGGAAGCAGACTTTGTCCGTTCCTGTCTGGATGAGGAGGAATCCTCGCGTGTGGAGCGGGAGGATTCGCAGACCCTTATCATCGTGGACACTGCCGTTGCGGAGCAGCGGGAGGAAAGCGAGATTCACCAGTATTATACCGTTCCGCTCGGCATCATCAACACATCAAGCTATGTGGTAACGGTTTCCCTGCGCAGGAATGAAGTATTGGCGGCGATTGCCGAAAATAAGCCGGCCGGCATTGATACCACCTTCCGGACAAGGTTCATTCTGCAAATCCTGATGCGTATTTCTGCGGGCTTCGTCGCCTATCTGAAGCAGATCGACAAAATATCCTACTCCATGGAGCAAAAGCTGAAGGGCGCTATGAAAAACAGCGAGATCGTTCAGCTTATGGGACTGGAAAAATCACTCGTTTACTTTACAACCTCCCTGAAGGCCAATCTCGTCACAATCGAGAAGATCCAGCGCGGCAGAGTTGTCAAGCTGTACCCCGAGGACGAAGACCTCATGGATGATGTCGGCATTGAATTCCGGCAGGCAGCGGAAATGGCTAGTATCTACAGCGGAATTCTCGGCGCTATGATGGACGCATTCTCCTATGTGATTGCAAACAATCAGAATGCCGTCATGTGGCGTTTGACAATCATCACTGTCATCATCGAAATTCCGAATATCATCTACGGCTTCTACGGCATCAACACCGACACGCTTCCGCTGCGGTGGAGCTGGATCTATCCGCTTCTGGTTTCCGTGGTTGCAACAGCCGTTGTAGCGGCGGTGCTCTGGCGCTACCGGAAATTCTGAAGAATGTATAATACGCCGAAAAACGGGCATGCTGTTACCAAGTGACTTGGAGGTGAAGCGGCATGATCGGCTTTCTCGCAGGATGCATGACCGGCGGGGTCGTCGGCGTCCTGACGATGTGCCTTGCACAGGCGGCAAGTGCCTCGGATTCCCATTCCGGCAATGACGAATAAAAGCAGCTCCGGCAGCAGAATTATCTGCTCTGCCGGAGCTGTTTTTTCAGCGCTCCTCACGAAAATAAGACTGTCCGAGATGTGCGGGAGGCTGTGCCTCGCGTTTTCTGCGCATGCTGATGACAATCAGGAACAGGATCGTCACGACATACGGCAGCATCTTGAAAAGCTCCTGTCCGCTGACATCCAGATTGCGGATATACATGTGTACGATGTACAGTCCGCCGAACAGGATGGAGCCCAGAATGCTGAAATTCGGGCGCCAGACCGCAAAAATGACCAGTGCAATCGCGAGCCAGCCGCGATCGCCGAAGCCGTCATTCGACCAGACACCGTTTGCATAATCCATGACGTAGTACAGACCGCCCAGACCGGCCGTCACACTGCCGATGCAGGTCGCGAAATACTTATACTTTCCGACATTGATGCCGGCCGCATCCGCAGTCGCAGGATTCTCTCCGACTGCGCGGAGCTGAAGCCCGATGCGCGTATGCGAAAGCACATATGCAGTCACCAGTGAGATCACAATAGACGCATAGGCGAGAAAGCTGTGCGAGAGGAAAATCTGTCCGAACCAGCCTGAATCTCCCGCAGCAAAAAGCTGTTTCCGGAAAAATCCGCTGGTCTGCGTCAGATTGATCGACGGGATGTCGCTGCCGGCGAGCTTCGCCAGAGAGCCGCCGAAGAAATTACCGACACCGACACCGAAGGTCGTCAGCGCCAAGCCCGTAACATTCTGATTCGCACGGAGCGTGACCGTCAGAAAGCTGTAAATCAGACCCATGAGGAGTGAGCCGAGAATCGAGCAGAAAAGCGGAATCATGACCGCAAGCACCGGATTCAGTGAAGCCGCGTGCTGCTCATAGAAAAATGCACCGATGACACCGCTGATGCCGCCGACATACATGATGCCGGGAATGCCGAGATTCAGGTTGCCGGATTTTTCGGTGATGATCTCACCGGTCGAGCCGTACAGCAGCGGAATGCCCTGCATAATCGCACGCTGCAAGAAATTTGCCAGCATCATGATGCTTTCGCCTCCTTTTCCCGGAACTGCACTTTATACTGAATGAAGAATTCGCAGCCGATAATGAAGAAAATGATAATGCCCGTGATAATATCGGAAAAGGATTTGTTCAGGCCGAGCTGTGTTGAGACCTGCGATGCGCCCTTATCCAGAAAGGCTAATAAAAACGAGGTCAGCACCATGAAAATCGGGTTGAACTTTGCCAGCCACGATACCATGATCGCGGTAAAGCTTCTGCCGCCGGCGGTATCGCGCGAGATCGTATGGTCGGTGCCGGATACAAGCAGGAAGCCCGCAATGCCGCAGACCGCACCGGAAATCAGCATGGTGCGGATAATGACCTTTTTCACGGGGATGCCGATATAGCGTGCAGTATTTTCGCTTTCGCCGACAACCGTGATCTCATAGCCATGCTTGGAATATTTCAGATAGACGAACATCGTGACAGTCACAAGCAGCACAATCAGAATATTCAGAAGATACTCATATTTTCCGAGGGTCGGGAGCCAGCCCGCATGAGTCGCACGGTTGATGATGCCGACCTGACCGGAGCCCTTCGGCACCGACCATTTATAGACGAAAAATGACACAAGCTGAATTGCGATATAATTCATCATCAGGGTAAACAGTGTCTCATTGGTCTGCCAGTGCGCACGGAAAAATGCCGGAATCACAGCCCAGACCGCGCCTGCCGCAATGCTGACAATCAGCATGACAAGCAGCAGCAGCGGCGAGGGCAGCTTGTTCCCGAAGAGAATCATACAGGCCGCCGTTGCAAGACCGCCCGCAAGCACCTGACCCTCTGCACCGATATTCCAGAAGCGCATCTTAAAGGCCGGCGTGACCGCTACCGACACACAAAGCAGCATCGCAAGACTCTGCATCAGATTCCAGACGCGTCGCTCCGTGCCAAATGCACCGTCAAGCATTGTCGCATAGATGCTGAGCGGATTCTCCTTCGTCAGCAGGAAAGACACAATCCCGCTGAATACCAGCGCAAACAGAATCGCGCCGATGCGGATGAGCCACGCCTTCTGCCATGCAATGCTGTCGCGCTTTGTAATGTGAAACAGCGGCTCTTTGATCTGCCCTTTCTGCTTAGGCTCTGCTGCCATGTGATTCGCCTCCCTCCGCTGTGTTTTGCGTCATCATCAGACCGATCTGCTCCTTTGTTGCAGTGCGTGCATCGACAATGCCGGAGATCCGGCCTGAGCTGATGACCATGATGCGGTCGCAGAGCTCAATCAGAACATCGAGATCCTCACCGACAAAGATCACGGCCGCACCGCTTTCTTTCTGCCGGTTCAGCAGATTGTAGATCGTGAAAGACGCATTGATATCCAGCCCGCGCACCGGATAAGCTGCCATCAGCACAGTCGGAGCGGCAGCGATCTCCCGCCCGACCAGAACCTTCTGCACATTGCCGCCGGACAGCCGCCGAACCGGCGTTGCGGTACTCGGCGTCACGACCTCCAGATCACGGATAATCTTCTCAGCAAGCGACTTTGGCGCCTTGCGTTCAAGAAAGATCGAGCGGCCCTTTTTATAGCTGCGCAGCATAATATTATCCACAATATCCATATTTCCGACCAGGCCCATGCCGAGGCGATCCTCCGGCACGAATGAGAGTCTGACGCCCAGCTCTCTGATCTGCTCCGGTGTCTTATCGCGCAGATCGTCAGATTGATTTGTACTCGGATTCAGATACAAAATCTGCCCGTCCACATGCTGCAAGCCCGCAATCGCCTCAAGCAGCTCCCTCTGTCCGCTGCCGGCAATGCCCGCAATACCGAGGATCTCACCGGAACGTGCCGTGAAGCTGACATTATGCAGCAGCTCGGCGCCCTCACGGTTTTTGCAGGTGATCCCCTTGACGATCAGTCTGTCCGTCGGATTCTTCGGCTCTGAACGGTCGATATTCAGCGTGACCTTCCGCCCGACCATCATTTCAGTGAGCTGACTTTCATTTGTCTCTGCGGTATTGACCGTTCCGGCATACCTGCCCTTGCAGAGCACCGTGACCTGATCGGAAAGAGACAGCACCTCATGCAGCTTATGCGTGATAATGATGATTGCCTTTCCGGCATCGCGCATTCTGCGAAGCACCGCAAAGAGCTTCTGCGCCTCCTGCGGCGTCAGAACGGCAGTGGGCTCATCGAGGATGAGGATATCCGCGCCGCGGTACAGCACCTTGATGATCTCGACCGTCTGCTTCTCAGATACGGACATCTCATAGATTTTCTTATTCGGATCAAGGTCAAAGCCATAACGGTTGCAGATTTTCCGCACACGTCCGGCAGCGCGCTTCAGGCTGAAGCGCCCCTCCTCCTTCAGACCCAGTACGATATTTTCCGTTGCTGTGAAGATATCGACCAGCTTGAAATGCTGATGAATCATGCCGATCTTATAGCGGAAAGCGTCCTTCGGCGAGCGAATCACGACCTCCTCCCCGTCCACGAAGATTTTTCCGTGATCGGGGTAATAGATTCCGGAGATCATATTCATCAGCGTGGTTTTGCCGCTGCCGTTTTCGCCGAGAATCGAAAGAATTTCGCCGTGATAAACAGTCAGGCTCACATCGTCATTCGCCGTGACCGCACCGAAGCGCTTTGTAATATGCTCCAGATGAATCGCAGGGACGCTGCGGTCCGCAGCCGCCGGCTCCGCATAATTCGCAGTATTCGCTTCCATGCACCGTCCTCCTCCGTGACAGAACAATTCAGGCGGGGCGCAGTTCTGTGCCCCGCCCGATTTCGGCTTCTGTATCAATACATATCGTTCAGAAGTGTGATGCCGTCGATCCGCAAATCAAAATACGGTGCAGAACGGTACTCAGATTCATGGAAGTAGCCGTCCTGAATAACCTCGGTATCGCCCTTATATGACGGATCGGTGTCAACATCGGCCAGATAGCTGCTGAGCTGCGAACCGCCAACCGTAAAGCAGGCAGTATCAAAGACATGCACCTTGCCGCTCTTGAGATCCTCTATTGCTTTATCGAGAGTCTCCTGTGTACCGGGGGCAGCAGCCTGCTCATTGACCTCAGTCAGCAGGACGGAGCCTGTCGAAAGATCGCCTGTCCAGTCATAGCCGATATCCTTGCCGTCAAGAACGCATTTCACGGCATATTCATAATACGGCGCCCAGTCAATGCGGGACGAAACGATAAAGGTGTTCGGGCAGGCATCCTTGGTCGAGCCGTTATAGGAAACGTCCGGAACACCGGCATTTTCGCACGCAGTCGGCGCACCCATGGAGTCGGCATGCTGAGAGATCAGCACGCAGCCCTTTTTGATAAGCGTGGTCGCAGCCTCTTTTTCGGCGGTCTCATCATACCAAGAGCCTGTGAACTGCACCTGCATGGTCACGCTCGGGCAGACGGATTTTGCACCGAGATAGAAGGAGGTATAGCCGGAGATCACCTCTGCATAGGTATATGCACCGACATAGCCCATCTGCGCCTGATCCGGGGTAATCTTTCCTGCGTCGATCATTTCGTTGAGCTTGAGGCCTGCTGCGATACCCGAAAGATAGCGGCCCTCATAGATCGAAGCAAATGCATCATGAAAGTTTGCCTTTTTCTCCGTATGAGCCATTGTTCCGGTCGCGTGGCAGAACTGCACATTCGGGAATTTCTCTGCTGCCTCAAGCAGATAGGACTCATGGCCAAACGAATTCGCAAAGATGATATTGCAGCCCTGATCTGCGAGATCGACGGCGGCTTCCTTGCATTCGCTGTTTTCCGGAACATTGGTTTTGACGATAACCTGATTATCCTTCAGGCCGAGGTTTTCCTTTGCCTCATCCATTGCCTTGATAAAATTCGCGTCATAGGTGGAGTTGTCATCGTGCAGACAGATCAGGCCGATCTTGATATTGTCTTCTGTGACAGCTTCACCGTTTCCGCTGTCACCGCCGCCGCATGCGCTGAATCCCATGCCGACTACGCCGGTCATGGCAAGCGCTGTCATTCTTGTGATTCTGTGCTTCATAATTTTCTCCTTTTCCAGTCTGAAATATTTGAAAAACGCGAATACCGCGTATTTTCCGTCAGCTTTCCGCGCGGAATTCGATTCCCTCGGCATTCATCCGCTCAACAATCGCAAGAGACTCTACGCGCAAACCGCTCTCCCGGAGCTTCGCACCGCCCTCCTGAAATCCTTTTTCGATTGCAATGCCCGCGCCGGCTGTTTCTGCGCCCGCCTGCCGGATAATATCAAGCAGACCCTCGATCGCTTTGCCGTTCGCGAGAAAATCATCGACGATCAGCACACGGTCAGACGCATCAAGATACTCGCGCTCCACGACCACAGTATAATCCGTGCCGTGCGTATAGGAATGCACGATTGTCTGATAGAGGTCTCCTGAGACATTGCTTGTGCGGTGCTTCTTCGCAAACAGAACCGGCACATGCAGTGCTGCACCGCAGGCAATCGCGAGCGCAATGCCGGAGGATTCGATCGTCAGGATCTTGGTCACGCCTGCACCGGCATACCGCCGCGCAAGCTCTGCACCCAGCTCCATCATAAAATCCGCATCCATCTGATGATTCAGAAAGGATGAAACCTTCAGAACCGGCCCGGGAAGAATCTTTCCCTCTGCACGGATTCTGTCTTCCAATGCTTTCATGCACACACCCGCTTTCGTCAGCTCCGGAAAATAAAAAAACAGACAGTTGAAGGCAGTGCTCAAAGGTCTGAATTTCCGGAATTATCATACCTTAATTATATCGGAATTTGCCGAAAAATGCAAGTATGCAAATCAGCGAAATCAACACGGATTCCGCCGAAGAAATCGGTAATCTGCACAAATACGATAGACGCCGGAAAAAAATGCAGGCATCCGGCAGCAGAAAAGCCGCCGGATGCCCGGTTTTGCGATTATTTCTCCAATTCTGCAACAGCCGCACGCAGCGCATCGGTGCGGTCGGTGCGCTCCCAGCCGGACTGCAAATCCTCTCTGCCCATATGGCCGTAGGCAGCGAGCTTGCGGTACTGCGGCTTGCGCAGCTCCAGCATATTGATAATGCCGAGCGGACGCAGATCAAAGCACTTCCGGACAGCATTCGCGAGCACCTCCTCATCGGCCTTGCCGGTGCCGAAGGTCTCGACAAAGACCGAAACCGGCTCAGCAACGCCGATTGCGTACGCGAGCTGCACCTCGCAGCGTTCCGCGAGCTCCGCCGCAACGATATTCTTTGCGATATACCGCGCCATATAAGCCGCCGAGCGGTCAACCTTTGAGGGGTCCTTACCGGAGAAGGCACCGCCGCCGTGGCGGGAATATCCGCCGTAGGTATCAACAATAATTTTTCTGCCGGTCAGACCGCTGTCGCCCTGCGGGCCGCCGATCACGAAGCGTCCGGTCGGATTGATAAGGATTTTGGTGTTTTCATCCATCAGCTCGGCCGGAACGGTCGGACGGATGACCAGATCAATGATATCCTCATGAATCTGTGCGGGCTCAACCGATGCGGAATGCTGTGTGGAAAGAACGATCGTATCAACACGAACCGGCTTGCCGTCGTCATACTCAACCGTGACCTGCGTCTTGCCGTCGGGTCTGAGGTAGCGGAGCGTGCCGTCCTTGCGAACGGCCGTCAGCCGGAGCGCAAGCTTGTGCGCCAGTGAGATCGGCAGCGGCATCTTCTCGGCTGTCTCATTGCATGCATAGCCGAACATCATGCCCTGATCGCCGGCGCCGAGCTGCGCATCCTGTGCATAATCCGCAGCAGCATCAACGCCCTGCGCAATATCGCAGGACTGCCGGTCAATCGAGGTCAGAACCGCACAGGTCTGAGCGTCAAATCCGTATTTGGCACGGTCATAGCCGATGTCTGCAATCACCTCACGGGCAATCGCGGGAATGTCGATCTGCGCCGTTGTGGAGATTTCACCCATCACGAGCACCATGCCGGTCGTAACACAGGTCTCGCAGGCAACCCGCCCCGCAGGATCCTGCTCCAGAATTGCGTCAAGCACAGCGTCAGAGATCTGATCGCAGATCTTGTCGGGATGTCCTTCCGTGACCGATTCCGATGTAAAAAACCGCTTCATTTTTCATACCTCCATGAAATTGATAAAAAAGCTGCCGCATCATGACGCATCAAATAAAAAAACGGCACGCAGAAACGCATGCCGTTCATCCGAATTCAATGCAAACGTTCCTCATCTTCCGGCAATCGACTTGCCGCAGGACTTGGCACCATTCGTCTGTCCGTATGCACAGACGCGGTTGCCGCGGCTTCACAGGACCCGTTCCTCCACCGCTCATGATAAGGCTTTCTATATTATAGCCGATTCCGCGGAGCTTGTCAAGCACCTGATTCAGATTTCGGCGCATATTTGCCGTTTTTGTGAAAAAATTATTCCGGCATCTTGACTTTTTGTATATTTTCAGTTATAATAAACACAGAGGCTGAAAACAGCCCGACTGAAAATGGAAAAACATGAAAAAACAGGAGGATTCACACAATGGGAAAATATCTGATGAAGCGCACCAAAACCGGCATCAAATTTGATCTGAAGGCCGGAAACGGCGAGGTCATCGCGACCTCCGAGGTCTATACGACCGAACGTGCCTGCCGCGCGGGAATCGCAAGCGTCCAGCGGAACGCACCCGTTGCTGCGGTTGAAGATCAGACGGTCGAGGGCTACAAGACCGAAAAGCACCCGAAGTTCGAGATCTACACCGACAAGGCAGGCGAATTCCGCTTCCGCCTGAAGGCAACAAACGGCCAGATCATCGCCGTCAGCGAGGGCTACAAGGCCATGAGCGGCTGCGTGAACGGCATTGAATCCGTCAAGAAGAACGCGGATTCCGAGATCGTTGTGCAGGAGGCGAAGGAATAAGCGGCACTGCCCGCTTTTCCCCTGCCGATTTCACATAATCAAATTTTATTTTACAGGAGGCTTCTGCAATCATGGATATCAAGGCAGAGATCGAGAAAATTATCAAAAAAATTACCGGAGACAAGGACCTGTCGGAAAAATTCAAAAAGGACCCTGAGGGAACCGTCAAGGGAATTGTCGGGGACAAGGCTGACAACGATACCGTCAAGAAGATCGTTGACGCAGTAAAGAAGGCACTGGGCAGCGGTGCGCTCGGCGGCATCGGCGAGAAGATTACCGGTGCGCTCGGCGGCATCTTCGGAAAGAAGAAGGACGACGAGAAAAAGGATGACGAAAAGAAGGACGACGAGAAAAAAGACGAATAAAGCTTGGCTGTTCTGCCTGTCCGGAGCAAACGCTCGCTTCGGACAGGCTTTTTCATGCAATAAAATTTATTAGAAATACTGTAACATTTCCGCTCTGTTTCCGGACTGTATAAGCAGAGGGCGGAATACGAAAGGCGGTGACGGACAATGGACGGACAGGATGCGCGGCTGCTCGCGCTGTTTAAGCAGCGGGACGAACAGGCGATCGCTGAAACACAGGCAATCTACGGCAGCGTGTGCCTCGGGATTGCAAAGCATATCCTGCGCAATGAGCAGGATGCAGAGGAATGCGTCAATGACGCGATGATGAGCGTTTGGCAGCAGATACCGCCCGCCGAGCCGCAGTCTTTCCGCGCCTATCTGATGACCGTCACGCGCAACCTTGCCGCGTCGCGTCTGGAACAGCGCAATGCACAGAAGCGCGGCGGAGGCGTTCAGCCGGTCAGCATCGAATCCGATGCACCGGATCTGACTGCACCCGGCGCCGATCCCGCTGAGCATGCCGAAGCCTCCGAGCTTTCCGCCCTGCTGGAGCGCTTTCTGAATGCACTGCCGCAGCGAGACCGCATCATTTTCATCGAACGGTTCTGGTTTTACAAGCCGGAGGCGGAGATCGCCGCAAACTACGGCCTTTCTCCGGGCAATGTCCGCGTCAAACTCTCCCGCATGAAAAAGAAGCTCGCTGCCTGCCTGAAGAAGGAGGGATATCATGAATGACGAAACAGTGAAAGCATTGATGAAGCAGATGCCGGCGCATTTTGCCGATGAAGTGCTCGAATACCATGCTGCACACGGCACCGCCGGAAACATCGCAGCATTTCCCATGGTTTTCCGATTTCTGCTGCCGGCTGCCGCACTCACCGCCGCTGCGGTATTCGCGCTGATCCTGCTCCCGCACAAAAATGATGAACCGGTGCAGGTGAATTCTCATGTGCCGGAGATCACGGAGTTGATCGCTGTCGAATCGACAGACACGACTGCATCGCAGACCACAACCGCCGAAGCATCCGGCACAACAGGTACAACCGGAACGGCACAGACCGTTTCCCGCTCGAGCCTCACGACAACAGCAGCACACAGCACGACTGCAAAGACCGTTCAGACGCGCAGTGCCAATACAGACGGAAACTCCGGCGGCGCACAGGCCGCTGTTCCCGTACAGACAACAGACGCAGAAACTGAACCGTCTGCATACGACCCTCATGATATCCTGAAGCAGTTTTCGCTCGGCGATGTGAATATGGACGGACGCATTACAACAGTAGATGGACAGATGATATTGAAAGACTGGCACAATGTCGTTCTGGACGGAAAGGAAACTGCATTTTCACCCGAACAGATCATTCTCGCAGATGTTGTTGACGGCTTTCTCCCCTATGATCTGGAAAATCCCTGGCTGGCGCCTTACGAAGAACTCAAAACACAGGCACCGGCCGATTATCCGCTGTCGCTGGAGGACGCTCAGGTCATTGTGGCATACTACACCAGAATCCTCAGCAATTTCAACATGAATCCAAATCCAACAAAGAATGATTATGTTGAATTTTTGCAAATCTATCAAAAAAAATTTGAGCCGGCTGTTCCCGCTGAATACACGGATATGCTGATGGAAAAAACAGTGGTTATCAGCGAAGATGACCCTGCTCAGAATGTTAATATCGAGGAATTCGGATTGGCACCGATTGAGTTCAGCAGCATTGAGCACTTCCGGATGAAGGAATACATCTTCACCCGCATCGGAAGAACTGAGAGATTCAATACAGAAGTTCATTACAGTGCATCCCGCATCAATTTTCCGGATAATCCGTATGAAATCAATATCGAGATTCTAACCAATAACGAACAATACATCGGCTCCTTCGGGCCTACGCTTCACTATGAATCCGGTATTGAGATTATTAACGGAAAGCATCATAGCAATAGCGACCAAGTTACCGGAAGGCTGGCCTATACCGGCGAAGAACCGGGAGGTGCCGAGGATATCCTGCCGACACAGAAATTCTGGATTCTGAGAGGAGTACAGTGCAGCGGCGACACCTATATAAATCCACGAAGTGAAATCACAGTCACAAACACGACCTTTGAAGAAGCAAAGGCGATCCTCGACGATTTCTTTGCGCAGTCCGAACTCCAATACGAGCCATAACAACGAAAAGCAGCGCCCGCAGAGTACATTCTCTGCGGGCGCTTTGTATTGTTCATTTTCGGAGCATGCGCGTCAGTCTGCAAAGTATTTTACGCCGCTTTCAAAGATTTTCTGATCCTTTTCGCCGGGTACGTTCTTGCAGACCTCACTGCCGATACGCTCGCTGTGACCCATTTTGCCGAGCACTCTGCCGTCCGGCGAGGTTATGCCCTCAATCGCGTCAACCGAGCTGTTCGGGTTGAAGCGGATATCCATGGTCGGACGGCCGGAAAGATCAACATACTGTGTCGCGATCTGACCGTTTCCGGCCATGCGCTGAAGCAGCGAGCCGGAGGCGATGAAACGTCCCTCGCCGTGAGAAATCGGAATGGTGTGCAGGTCGCCGACCTCGCAGGCTGCGAGCCACGGTGACTTGTTCGACGCGATGCGCGTAGTGACCATCATGCTCTGGTGCCGTGCGATCGTGTTGAAGGTCAGCGTCGGGGAGTTTTCGCTCATATCGGTAATCTCGCCGTAAGGCACAAGACCGAGCTTGACAAGCGCCTGGAAGCCGTTGCAGATACCGAGCATCAGGCCGTCGCGCTCCTTCAGCAGCTTGTGAACCGCCTCTGTCACACGCGGATTGCGGAAGAATGCCGTGATGAACTTGCCGGAGCCGTCGGGCTCGTCGCCGCCGGAGAAGCCGCCGGGAATCATAATCATCTGAGAATTCTCGATTGCCTTGACCGCTGCATCGACAGATTCCTCGATTGCGGAAGCAGTGAGGTTCCGGATGACCAGCACCTCCGGCACGGCACCCGCACGCTCAAATGCCCGTGCAGTGTCATATTCACAGTTCGTGCCGGGGAATACCGGAATCAGCACGCGCGGCTTTGCGACCTTGACGGCCGGAGCAGGTCTGCTTGCAGCCTTGTGCGCATAGGATTCAATCGTCGCAAAGGCGGTCTTGATGCGGCACGGGAACACGGATTCCAGCTTGCTCTCCCATGCTTTCTGAAGCGTGTCGAGGCTGATCGTCTGGGTATCACTGAAGATTTTGTACTGCTCGGTCGTGCGGCCGATAACCTCCTCGCCGGCCTTTGCAGCGCCGTTCAGCTCGATGATGAACGAGCCGGGGCAGGTATCAAAGAGCACATGCTCAGGCAGTGTCCTGGTAAATTCAAATCCGATATGATTGCCGAAGGCCATTTTTGCAAGGCCTTCCGCGACGCCGCCGTTCGAGACCGTCCAGACAGCATTTGCTCTGCCGTCTGAGATAATCTGCTCAAGCTGATCGAATACCGCACGGACGCTGCTCCAGTTCGGCAGACCGCTGCTGCTGTATTCCGGTGCGATGCGGATGACAGTACTGCCGGCCTTTTTGAATTCGGTTGAAACAACGCGCTTGGTATCGGCAGTCGAAACGGCAAAGGAGACAAGCGTCGGCGGAACGTCGATATCCTCAAAGGTGCCGGACATGGAATCCTTGCCGCCGATCGACGCGCAGGACAGCTCAAGCTGTGCGCGGAATGCGCCGAGCAATGCGGAAAACGGCTTGCCCCAGCGCTTGGGATTGTTCTGTGTCCGCTCGAAATACTCCTGGAATGTCAGCCAGCACTGATGCCAAGAGCCGCCCGCTGCGATGACCTTCGCAACGGATTCGATGACGGCATAGATCGCGCCGTGGTAGGGTGAATGCTCAGAAATCGTCGGGTGGAAGCCCCAACCCATGATCGAGCAGGTTGAAGTATCGCCCTTCAGCACCGGAATCTTCGCGGCCATTGCCTGCGCCGGACTGAGCTGATACACACCGCCGTAGGGCATCAGAACCGTGCCTGCGCCGATTGTCGAGTCGAATTTCTCGACCAGACCCTTCTGTGAGCAGACGTTCAGGCTGCCCATGAGCTCGCGCCAGCCGTCAGGGGTATCCTCGAAGCGGGGATCGCGTGCGGGCATCTTGGTCGGTGCCGCCGCAATGATATCGGTGTGCTTTTCCGCACCGTTGGAGTTCAGGAATTCGCGGGAGAGATCAACGATCGTCCTGCCGTTCCAGTTCATGCGCAGACGGTTCGTGTCAGTCGCCTTTGCAACGACAGTCGCAAGCAGGTTTTCCTTTGCAGCCGCTGCCATAAATGCATCGACATCCTCCGGTGCGACAACAACTGCCATGCGCTCCTGCGATTCGGAAATTGCAAGCTCAGTGCCGTCCAGACCGTCATATTTCTTCGGAACAGCGTTCAGGTCAATATCGAGGCCGTCGGTCAGCTCGCCGATTGCGACGGATACGCCGCCCGCGCCGAAGTCATTGCAGCGCTTGATGAGCTTGGTGACCTCCGGGTCGCGGAACAGTCTTTGCAGCTTGCGCTCCTCAGGCGGATTGCCCTTCTGCACCTCGGCACCGCAGTGCGTCAGAGATTCGAGCGTGTGGGATTTTGAGGAGCCGGTCGCACCGCCGCATCCGTCACGGCCGGTCTTTCCGCCAAGCAGAATGATGACATCGCCCGGAACCGGACGCTCTCTGCGGATGTTCTCCGCCGGAGCAGCACCGACAACCGCACCGATCTCCATGCGCTTTGCGACATAGCCCGGATGATAGACCTCTGTGACATGACCGGTTGCGAGGCCGATCTGGTTGCCGTAGGAGCTGTAGCCGTTCGCAGCACCGACCGTGATCTTGCGCTGCGGAAGTTTACCCGGTATCGTCTCGGAGATCGGCACGGTCGGATCAGCGGCGCCCGTTACGCGCATGGCGCCGTAAACGTAGGAACGCCCGGAGAGCGGATCGCGGATCGCGCCGCCGATGCAGGTGGCGGCGCCGCCGAAGGGCTCGATCTCCGTGGGGTGGTTGTGGGTCTCGTTCTTGAACATCAGCAGCCAGTCCTGCGTCCCGCCGTCCACATTGGCGGGGACGTGGATGGAGCAGGCGTTGATCTCATCGCTCACATCGATATTCGGCGTCATGCCCCGTTTCCGAAGCACCTTGGCGCCGATCGTGGCAATATCCATCAGATTCACGGGGCGAGCGTCGGCCCGGTCACCGTACACCTCGCGCCGCGCCGCGAGATAAC
>JAFXZM010000043.1 GCA_017541275.1 Oscillospiraceae bacterium
TCTCGTCCATTCGCATGTGTATCAGCTCCTTTTCTCTATCATATCATATTCCTGCACGAAATGCAAGGCTGGAACAATATTTTCTTTTCCGGATCAAGGCTTTGGGCAAACCATGCATGATTTAAGGCAACACCGCACAGAGCTGGTGGTGCAGGATGCTTACGGTCAAATATATTTGACCCGTCAGATTTTTAGTCAGATTGTATAGAAATGGCGCCGCTGGGCTGGCGCCCAGCAAGGAATTTCTGTGCAAGATGACGGAAAAGATGCAAGCAGATGCGCCGCCAAGCCGTTAGGCGGGCTTTGTGCGGTGTTGCCTTAAGGTTCTCCCCCTCGGGCTCCCTCGTTCCTTATCCGCTCCTCTCTGGCTCCGCGGCGCTTTTGTTTTGCGTGAATATGAGAAAAGATATCGGATAATACGTAAATTGCGAATGATTTTGGAGGTTTGCGGGTGGCATGCCTTGTACTGACTTCCGCCTGCTGAAATGGGATCCTTTTCGGTTTTGTCATCTTCGTGACCGAGGGGAAGAACCACAAGGAGAGGGAAGATCGCTCCCTGCGGTCGCTCATTCTCCCCTCTCCTTAAGGTTCTCCCCCTCGGGCTCCCTCGTTCCTTATCCGCTCCTCTCTGGCTCCGCGGCGCTTTTGTTTTGCGTAAATATGAGAAAAGATATCGAATAGTACGTAAATCGCGAATGATTTTGGAGGTTTGCGGGTGGCATGCCTTGTACCGACTGGTGTTTGAACGATAAAATCCGCGGTTCAGCCGCTTCCGCAGGCATTTCATGCTTGATAAAGCAGAAAAATTGTGCTATAATATGGATAGGCAATTTCGCTATACCGGCAGTTCATCCTGCCTTCATATGAAAGGAAATACCGCTATGCTGGAACTGAAAAATCTTTCGTTCACTGCGGATTCGGACGGCAGCAATGCCGAAATCATCCGCGGCCTGAACCTGACTGTCGAAGATAACAAATTTGTCGTCATCACCGGCCCGAACGGCGGCGGCAAATCGACCCTCGCCAAGCTGATCGCCGGCATCGTCAAAAATACAGAGGGGCAGATCCTCTTTAACGGCAACGATATCACAAATATGAGCATCACCGACCGCGCCCGCGCCGGCATCGGCTTCGCTTTTCAGCAGCCCGTCCGCTTTAAGGGCCTCACTGTTCTCGATCTGCTCCGCATCGCTGCCGGCAGGGATATGTCGGTCTCCGATGCCTGTCAGTACCTCTCGGAGGTCGGCCTCTGCGCAAAAGACTATATCCGCCGTGAGGTCAATGCCTCGCTTTCCGGCGGTGAGCTCAAGCGCATCGAGATCGCGACCGTTCTTGCCCGCGATGTAAAGCTCGCGCTCTTTGATGAGCCGGAGGCCGGCATCGACCTCTGGAGCTTCCAGAACCTCATCCGCATCTTCGAGAATATGCGCAGCCCCGGCCGGAACCGCACCATTATCGTGATTTCGCATCAGGAGCGAATCCTCAGTATCGCGGACGAAATTATTGTGCTCGCCGACGGAAAGGTTCTGAAAAAAGGCCCGCGCGATGAGATCCTGCCGGAGATCACCGGCACGAATTATGCCACAGATGTCTGCGGCAGAATGACTGGGAGGGAACACGCATGAAGCAGATGGATGCTGTACAAAAACGCCTGCTCGCCGAGGTCGCTGACCTGCACGATATTCCGGAGGGCGCCTATAATCTCCGCGCAAACGGACAGTCCGTCGGCAGAAATACGACCGCCAATATCGACATTCAGACCAAAACCGACAAGAGCGGCATCGACATCCGCATTCTGCCCGGTACCAAAAACGAAAGCGTCCATATCCCCGTTGTGCTGAGTGAGAGCGGACTGGAGGAAACTGTCTACAACGATTTCTTCATCGGCGATGACTGCGATGTGCTGATCGTTGCCGGCTGCGGCATCGACAACTGCGGCAATCAGGATTCCAGACATGACGGCGTTCACAGGTTCTTTATCGGCAAAAATGCCCGCGTGCGCTATGTCGAAAAGCATTACGGCTCCGGAGACGGCTTAGGAAAACGCATCCTCAACCCCGTGACGGAGGTCACGATGGATGAGGGCAGCACCATGGAAATGGAAATGGTGCAGATCAAGGGCGTCGATTCGACCTGCCGCACAACACGCGCTGCGCTCGCTGCAAATGCCAAGCTCGTGGTGCGTGAACGGCTGATGACGCACGGAGATCAGTCCGCCGAAAGCATTTACAAGGTCTCGCTCGACGGCGACGGCTCCAGCGCCGACGTCGTTTCGCGCTCCGTTGCACGCGACACCAGCTATCAGAAGTTCGATGCCTGCATCCTCGGAAATGCTGCGTGCAGCGGCCACACCGAGTGTGACTCGATCATCATGGACAGCGGCCGCATCCTTGCGGTGCCCTCGCTCGAAGCGAACTGCATCGATGCCGCCCTTGTGCATGAGGCTGCAATCGGTAAAATCGCCGGCGAACAGCTCGTCAAGCTCATGACGCTCGGCCTGACGGAGGCTGAGGCTGAA
>JAFXZM010000044.1 GCA_017541275.1 Oscillospiraceae bacterium
AAGCCCGATGTCATCTCCGCATATCCGATCACGCCGCAGACGATCGTTGTCGAGCGGCTTTCGGAAATGGTCGAGGACGGCAGCCTGAAATCGGAGTTTATCCATGTGGAATCAGAGCATTCGGCGCTGTCCTGCGCAATCGGTGCAAGTGCGGCGGGTGCGCGTGCGTTTACCGCGACTTCCTCGCAGGGCTTGCTCTACATGGCAGAATGTCTGTATTATGCATCCGGCGGGCGGTTCCCGATCGTCATGATGAATGCCGACCGCTCGACCGCGCTGCCGTGGAATATCTACGGCGACCAGCGCGACAGTCTCTCGCAGCTTGACAGCGGCTGGATTCAGGTTTATGCGGAAAACGCGCAGGAGGCGCTCGATCTGGCGCTGATGAGCTGGCGCATCGCCGAGGACAGGCGCGTTTCAACGCCGGTCATGGTCAATCTGGACGGCTTTGTTTTAACGCACACCTACGAAACGGTCGAGATTCCGGAGCAGGCACAGGCAGACCGGTTTCTGCCGCCGTATATCACGGAAAACCGCGTGGATTTTGACAATCCGAAGAATCTCGCATTTTCTGCGGGACCGGATACAAATTTCATTTTCAAATATAAGGCACATGAAGGAATGCTCACAGCGAAAGATGCCGTCGCAGAAACGGAGGAAGCGTTTGCGGAACACTTCGGCAGACGGTATTCCGGATTGCTGGACAGCTATCGCACGGAGGATGCTGATTTCATTCTTGTGACGCTCGGCAGCATTGCGGGTCTCTGCCGCGAAACAGCCGACAAGCTCCGCGCACAGGGCATCCGGGCAGGCGTGCTGCGCATCCGCTATATGCGGCCGTTCCCGAATGCGGAAATCGCAGAGGCGCTCAGACATGCCAAGGCATTCGGCGTACTCGAAAAGGATATCTCCTTCGGCAATGAGGGCACGGTCTATACGAATGTGAATTCTGCGCTGCAAAAGGCGGGAATCCGGATTCCCGGCTATAACTTCATCGGAGGCTTAGGCGGCAGAAACATCTCTGCCGGCGATATCGCGCAGATTTTTGCGGATATCCGGAACGGCACAAAGCATGTGAATTTTATCGGGATCGGAGGTGACGGCAATGGCCAATCAAACGGCTGAGCGGCTTTCCCGCGATGAATATTTCTACGGGCACAAGGCCTGTGCAGGCTGCGGCGGCGCACTTGCCGTCCGTGCAGCGCTCAAGGTGCTGGGGCAGAATGCGGTTTCAGTGCTGCCGGCAGGATGTATGTCGGCAGTCGGCTTCAATTTCCCGCAGCTCTGCTTCTCGAATAATTCGATCATTTCGACATTTGCCGGAACTGCGTCCATGCTGACCGGCATCGAAGCAGGGCTCCGTGCGCGCGGATACCGTGATTTCACGGCAGTCGGCTTTGCGGGCGACGGCGGCACCGCCGATATCGGCATTCAGGCGCTCTCCGGCGCGATCGACCGCAATGACAACATCATCTACATCTGCTACGACAACGAAGCCTATATGAACACCGGCATCCAGAAAAGCGGCCTGACGCCGTTCGGTGCGCGCACGACCACCACGCCCGCCGGTGCCAATATCCACGGCAATCTCCGCCCGAAAAAGAATATGTTTGAGATCGCTGCCGCACATGATATCCCCTATGCCGCAACCGCAAGCGTCGGATATCTGGCTGACTTTATCAAAAAAGTCGAGAAGGCGGCGACGGTCAAAGGCACAAAATATATCCATGTGATTGCGCCCTGTCCGACGGGCTGGGGCATCGCGCCGGATGAGACCGTCGAAATTGCAAAGGAGGTCGTGGACTGCGGGCTCTGGTATCTCGCAGAATATGAAAACGGCGAATTTACGCTGAATCACAGACCGAAGGACTTTTCAAGCGTTGAGGCATATCTGAAAAAGCAGGGACGCTTCAAGCATCTTGATCTGGACGATATCAAAACGGTGATCGAATCCCGCGATAAAAAGTGGGCGTTCATCGAAAAGAATTTCACTTATAAGTAAAACCTATTACAGACAATAAAATGCCGGTATTGGACAAATCAAGCAGAATCGTGTATAATCATATCATACAAACCCGATAGGTAATAAGGAGGAAATACCAATGAGCAGAGATATCAACAGCAAATACTGGGATGAGGAGCTGGAAACACTCCCCCGCCCTGAACTGGAAAAACGGCAGCTTGCCGATTTGCAGGAGATCGTGCAGTTCGCATACGATCACGCGCCGTATTACAAGCGCAGCTTTGATGAGGCAGGCGTAAAGCCGTCCGACATCAAACAGCTTTCCGATCTGCAAAAGTTCCCGTTCATCAACAAGAAAACGCAGCGCGATACGCAGGGCGTCGGCTCGTTCCTCGGCGAGCTGGCAGCCGTTCCGGAGGAAGATGTGGTCTTCATCTCAACCTCATCCGGCTCGACCGGCGTACCGACCATGAGCCCCTTTACCAAAAAGGACTTTGACGAGTTTCAGGAGACCGAAAGCCGCTGGTTCTGGCAGATCGGCATGCGGCCGAATGACCGCTATGTGCACGCGCTGAACTTCTCGCTGTATGTCGGCGGCCCGGACGTCATCGGCGCACAGAACCTCGGTGCCCTGTGCATCTGGGGCGGTACGCTGCCGAGCGAACGCCTGCTGTTCATCCTGAAAACCTACCAGCCGACCGTCATCTGGACTTCGCCGTCCTATGCATGGCAGCTCGGTGAAAAGGCGCTGAAATCCGGCTACGATCCGAAAAAGGATTTCAACATCAAGAAGATCATCGTTGCCGGTGAGCTCGGCGGCTCGATCGACGCAACCAGAAAGGCCATCGAGGATATCTGGGGCGCAGAGGTCTTTGATTTCTACGGTCTGTCCGATATTTTCGGCGCATGCGCCGCACAGTGCGAATACCACGACGGTCTGCATATCGCAGAAAACCATATTCTCGTTGAGACCGTCGATCTCCATACCGGCGAGATTCTGCCGCCCGGCGAGACCGGTGAGCTGGTATTCACGACGCTCCGCAAGCACGCAAGACCGCTCATCCGCTTCCGCACCGGCGACATCGGCCGCATCGACCAGACCCCGTGCAAGTGCGGCAGAACCCACGGCAGAATCCACATTCTCGGCAGAAAGGATGACATGTTCATTGTATCCGCCGTCAATGTGTTCCCGAGCGATATCGAAGCGGTTATCCGCGAACAGCACGGTATTACCGGCGAATATCTCATCCGCATCTTTGAAAAGGATTTCACGAACAAGTACGCAGTTGAGATTGAGAAAAACGCTGATAATCCGAAGGATGATGAGACCGTTGCAGCAGAGGTTTCCGCAGCGCTCAAGGCGCGCATCGGCGTCAAGCCCGCAAAGGTCGTTGTGCATCCGGACGGCGGCCTGAACACCCGCTCCGAGCACAAATCCAAGCGCATCATTGATGAGCGCAAGCTTGACTATACGATCTGATTGATGTATAATAGGTGTATCGGGCATCAGCCTGATACACCAAACTTTTAGGAGATTTTTATGCCAACATTATCAAGCAGAACCGCCGGATTTACGGATTCCGTCATCCGCAGAATGACGCGCATTTCCAATCAGTACGGCGCAGTCAATCTTTCTCAGGGATTCCCCGATTTTGACCCGCCGCAAGCCATTCTCGACCGGCTTGCTGAGGTCACAAAAGAGGATTTTCACCAGTATTCGATCACCTGGGGCGCACAGAATTTCCGCGAGGCACTGGCCGCAAAGCAGTCGCATTTCATGGGCAGAAGCATCGACCCGAACGGCGAAATCGTCGTCACCTGCGGCAGCACTGAGGCGATGATGGCGGCCATGATGAGCGTGACAAATCCCGGCGACAAGGTCATCGTATTCTCACCGTTTTATGAGAATTACGGCGCAGATACGATTCTTTCCGGCGCAGAGCCGATCTATGTGCCGCTGATTCCGCCGGCATTTACCTTTGATGCGGATGTGCTCGAAGCAGCATTCAAGCAGCACCCGAAGGCGCTGATTCTCTGTAATCCGTCTAATCCCTGCGGAAAGGTGTTTACCCGGGAGGAGCTGCTCATTATCGCAGATTTTGCGAAGAAATATGATACATTCGTCATTACCGATGAGGTCTACGAGCATATTCTCTACGCACCGCATACGCATACCTATATGGCCTCGCTGCCGGGCATGTGGGAGCGGACAATTTCCTGCTCCTCGCTGTCGAAAACCTATTCGATCACGGGCTGGCGCCTCGGCTATGTCATTGCGCCGCCGGAGATCATTGATACCGTGAAAAAGGTGCATGATTTCCTGACGGTCGGTGCGGCGGCACCCTTGCAGGAGGCGGCAGTCACGGGCCTGAAATTCGGGGACGACTATTACCGCGGCTTGCAGGCGGAATATACCGAAAAACGCAATCTGTTCCTCAGCGGACTTGACCGCATCGGCATTTCGCATACCGTGCCGGAGGGCGCATATTACATTCTGCTCGATGTTTCGGAATACGGCTATGCGAGCGATCTCGATTTCTGCGAAAAGCTCGCGGAGCATGTCGGCGTCGGCGCGGTGCCGGGCTCCAGCTTTTTCAAGGAGCCGGAAAACCGCTACATCCGGCTGCATTTTGCCAAGAAAAACGAAACACTGAACGAAGCACTCGAACGCCTGAGCACAATCAAAACAAAAATGCCGCACGCATAAAAAAAGGCATCGCTTAGTGCGGCGCACATAAAGCAGTTTATGTGATTTGAAGATAAGGTTGCGTAACATCGCAGTTACGCAGCCTTTTTCTTTTTGTCGTATTCTCTGCTGTCAGCA
>JAFXZM010000045.1 GCA_017541275.1 Oscillospiraceae bacterium
ATCCGGAACGGTGACATCCATCTTCATGATGACTGCGCCGTCCTTTGCGTGGAGGCTCTCCATGGTGGAGAAGGTGTAAACGATTTCGCCTGCGTTATCGGTATTGATAAGCGGCTCTGCGGAATAGGCCTTGCCGACCTTCGTGTTTGCAACAGATGCGACCTTGGAAACATCGAGGGTATATTCCATACCGCCGACTGCCTCAGCGTCGTTGTTGACAATCCAGTTCACGGTGACGGTTGCGCCCTTTGCGACCTTGACAACATTGTTGCCGTTCTTGAGCTCATATTCGCCCTCTGCCGGAACGAGATCATAGACGATGCCGCTTGACGGATCAATCTTGCTGGAGGAAGAGGTGCTGGTGCCTCTGGAGGTGGTGGTGGTAGTGCCGGTGGTGGAAGTGGTGGTTTCGGTCGTATCGCCGACCTTAATCTTCAGCGGCACGGAAGTAAAGTCAACAGATTTGCTGTCAACGTCAGTCAGCGAGGTGTAAACATAATTCAGCTTGCCGTTCATCGGGTCATCTACATAATCGCCGGTAGCTTCATTATAGGTCTTGAAGTCCTCAAGGAACTGGGAAGCAATGTAACCGCCGGTATAGACATCGAACGTATAAACACCGTCCGGCAGATTATCCGGCAGGGTCAAGGTACCCTCGACGTAGCCGTAGTCATATGCCCAGGACTCGTCCTTGGTCCAGGTGAATGCCGGCTGGTACTTTGCGTAGAGCGCTTCCTCAGCAGTCTCGTCCTCCATGGCCTGCTCGCCGCCTTCGCTGGCGAACTTATTGAAGGAGTCGAGGTTCTTGCCTTCATCGAGATACTTCTGGCTCATAATCAGCGAGCTCCAGTTCTCACCGGAAGCAATAGCAGCACTCTGAGCCTTCAGCTTACCTGCGTTCATCGAGTTCTCGTTCATATAGCCGCTGACGAAACAGCCCGGATTGCAGAAGTTCATTGCCAGCTTGATGCCATAGTTTCCGAACACCTCCGGATGGACGATGACTTCACCCTTGTTGCCGAGCTGAGTATCCTTCTTCAGGGTATATTTCGTAGCGTCGTTGCATAATGCGGGATCCTGGCCCTTTGTTGCATCGCCGTTGATAGCGAATTTCAGGTTTGCAAGGTAGAAGCCGCTGGACTGCGGAATATAAACAACATACGGAATCTGATCTCCGGCCTTTGCTTCAACCAAATTCGGGTTATCCGAAGATGCTTTGCTGGAACGAATGTCGAAAATCGTTTTATCGACGTTTCCGTTGATGGCAGCCGTTGCAGGTGTAGCTGCAAGCGTTCCGCCCAGCGCTGTCGCCGCAATGACAAGCGACGAAAGAGCAGAGATGAATTTCTTCATGACAACTTGATCCTTTCTGGTCTGATTTCCGGACAGCCGCCTTTCCGGTTTCAGACACATTTGTTTATTTTGTTTTGTTGGTTTGGGGGTTCGGCTGTGTGCTCCGTCGGCATGCTCCGAACGGAGCTTGCGGCTTTCTTGCCGACCATGTGAAATGTGCAGTAGATACGCGCATTGTTTTTCACAAAATAATGCCGCATATCACGGATGTCGGAACTGCAAAGCTGCCCGTGCGCCTTTGCATTCCCCGTGGGTGAGAGTCAGCGGGCTCCGAGTGCAGCGGCTTCGCGCTCATGGGTGAGCACCTGAAGCATCAGCGTCACATCTGCTATCGTAAGCATTCCATCCGCCTCACAGTCTGCGTTTGCGTATGCTGCGGCGCAGAGGTCACCCTCTTCCGCGATCACCCTTGCCAGCAAAACCGCGTCACTGACTGAGCACTGCCCGTCGAGATCGAGATCTCCGTACATGGTAGCACCGGTTTCATCGACCGGCCGCCAGACGGCGCCGTGCTTCGTACTGACATCACAGCGGAACACATTTCCCTCTGTATCGAGATATCCGGCCGTGACCTGCTGATCCGGCTGTTCGGTGCCGTCCTGCAGTCTCACATTCGGCGGAACGATCCGAAGCTCTGCGGCGGTGCCCGGTGCAAGTGCATCGGTAATCTCGCCCTCAAGCCTGACATACGGCCGTTCCTCTCTGAGCCAGTAATCCGGTATTTCAAGAGCAGTTCCCCAGCGGAGCTGAATCAGTCCCTCGCCTTGTTCAATGCTAAAGACCTTCAGTCCGGGAAAAATCCGGGATTCCGCCTCCTGAGCGCCGGTATCGTAGAGCAATTCTGCCTGAGTGATGCGCAAAGCAGCTTCGTCATAGGCGATTGCAAATTCCAGAGCAGACAGTCCTGACTCAGGCAGCTCGTCCAGACAAACCTCTGCGCAGAAGGTACCGTCACGCTCTGCTGCAACGCTCTGTACCGAGATTGCGGCTGCGGGGGACACCTCCGCTGCGCGGGCATACGCTCCATGCTGCGGGAATATCAGGGAACTGAATCCTGCGGAAACAGCAAACAGGCCGACTAAGGCCGCCTTTCGCGCCTTCATTCCTTTCCTCCTTCTTTCATGATAGTTATATAATCCAAGAAACGCGCTGATACATTTCTTTTCATATATACGAGCCATCCGGCTCTAAGGGCGGCAGGCATATTTCCCCGGACGGGTAACCGGGGCACCTGACGTCCGTCTGGTCCGCGCCATGTTCGGAACGGCTACACCCTGAGCACCCCGGAATCCGTGTTTCCGCGGCATTGTCAAAAGGGTATACGTATCCAGACAATACGGCTTACTACCATTATAATAAACCGCTGTCTTAAAGTCAAGACTTCAATACCGTTTTTGTGATTATTGATAAATCGGTATAGCAAAATTTATGCAAAACGTCAAAAGCGACTGCGGCGGAACCGACCTCTCAGGAGGCGCGCGGAACCGCCGCAGTTTCCAGCCGGAGGATCAGCGCTTCTGATAGCTTTTCTATCAGCTCAGACGCCGGTATTCCTCCGGAATATTCGCTTCGATAATCGCATTCACGACATCCCAGTTAAATGCCTTCGCACTCCCCATCGGAGCATAGGGCAGGCCGTGGCTTGCTGCCAGCTCCGGGGTATACATATTATAAGGATACAGCCGCAGGTTTGCAAAGCCGCCGTTGTCATAATGCGTGATGACGGGCATGCAGCCGACATTTTCCACGGTAATTTCACCGGTCTCGCCGTTCTTGACGAGATCGTAGGTACACATCTCACCGATCATATTGAAATTATCGGTCTGTGCGGAGATGAAGTTGCCCATAGAATAGAACACAAAGCCCTGTGTGCCGTCCGGACGGGTAAGATATTCCATCGACTCCGCCGTATGCGTATGCGAACCGAGAATGACATCCGCACCCCAGTTAATCATGTTCTGCGCCAGCGCACGCACCTCATCGCTGATGATATGCGAATCCTCGATGCCCCAGTGCGCGGCGACAACGACTGCATCCGCTGTTTCCTTCGCCTCCCGGATCTGCCGCTGGATCAGCGCCTCGTCCTCGTTCAGACCGATCTTTATTTCCGACCCCTCCGGGACATGATAACCGTTCATGCCGTAGGTATAGGAGAGGTATGCGATCGTCATACCGTTGACCTCCTGAATTCGGATCCGGTTCTGATCCTCCTCGTTGCGGTAGGCACCGAGCGCGAGAATCGGATACTTCTCCATCATGCCGTCCCAGTAATCGAGCGAGGATTCCAGCCCGTCAATGCCCTTGTCGAGCATGTGGTTATTGGCGAGCGTGAACACATCAAAGCCGACATCGACCATTGCATAACCGAGTTCGACCGGCGAATTAAAATTAAACTTGGAGCCGGTGATCTCATAGTCTCCGCCGCAGATCGGGGTCTCCTGATTGATGACCGCAACGTCCGCCGCCTGCACGATCGGCTTGATATTCTGATAGAGCGGTGCAAAATTATAGGATTTGCCGTCCGCCGAGGCTGCCTGTGCTGCACGGTACACATAAGTCTGCACAAGGTTGTCGCCGACCGCAAGCATATTCACCCTGATATCGGGCGGCGGCAGCGGTACGGCCGTGGTCGTAGTCGTAGTCGTGGTCTCGGTGGTCGTAGTTGTTGAAGCGGGCTGCTTTTCGGCTGTTTTTTCCGCATTTCCGCAGGCGTTCAGTCCCGCAAGCACGGCGAATGACAGACATCCTGCCGCTATTTTTCTGAGCAGTTCCATAGTTTTCTCTTCTCCGTTTCTGTTCCGATCGGCTGTTCCCGGGGGCGGTCTGCTGCCGCCGCCGTTCGTCTTCTCACGTTATTATACCACATAACACGGAAAATTGCAATGTTCTTTTTATTTGTTTCCGGTAACAATCCGATGACAGGCCGGCGAGCGCTCCGCGTTCATGCATAATCCGGCGCTGTCTGTGTCATACTATCATCCGAAAAGGAGGCGGTTTCCCTGAAGCTCACCGGTGATCTCGAAGAAAATCTCACAAGGCTCCAGCGCATCGCCGGCTGCTCGGACGATCTCATTCTCAGCCGGATGACGCTCTGCGGCATTCCGTGCGCGCTGCTGACCTGCGAGGGCATGACCGCCGCCGGCCTGCTCGGCGAGCTGGTTTTTGAGCCGCTCAATCAGATGCAGGGAGACTGCCCGGACGGCCATGCGCTGCTGCACCGCATCTATGACAGAAAGCTGCTCTCGGCAGACAGCAGTCTTGCCAATGACACCGACACGCTGCTGACGATGCTGTATTCCGGCTTTGCAGTTCTGCTGAGCGAGGGCGCCGCTGCGGCGCTTTGCTTCGGGATTCAGGGATACCCAGCCCGCAGCATCTCCGAGCCCTCCGGCGAGCTCAACATTTACGGTGCCCGCGACGGCTTCTCAGAGCCGGTGCGCGTCAATATGTCGCTGATCCGCCGCCGGATGAAATCGCCGCTGCTGACATTTTCGATGATTTCGGCAGGCACGGTCTCACAGACCGATCTCTGTCTCTGCTGGCTCCGCGACCGCGTCCCGGAGGGGCTGATCGGCGAGATCCGGCAGAAATTGCAGACGCTTCCGCTTGAAACAGTGCTTTCAAGCGGCTATGTCCGGCCGTTTCTGGAGGAAAGCGACATGCAGCTTGTCCACAGCATCGGCACAACCGAGCGTCCCGATATACTATGTGCCAAGCTGCTTGAGGGCAGGGTCGGCATTCTCATCGACGGCACGCCGCATGTGCTGGTCATTCCGCAGCTTTTCTGCGAGACCTTTCAGACCATGGACGACTACAACTATCCGCCCGCATATGCGACGCTGCTGCGCTGGATGAAATACGGTGCGGCACTTTTGGCGCTGCTGCTTCCTGCGGCCTATCTTGCCGCTGCGCTCTGGCATCCGGAGCTGCTGCATGAAACGCTGCTCTCGCTGCTGACCGAGGCCGAACAGACCGTACCGTTTTCCCTCGCGGCCGAAATGCTCGGTATTCTGTTTATGTTTGAGACCGTGCGGGAAGCGGGACTGCGGCTGCCAAAGGCAGTCGGCGGCGCCGTCGGCATGATCGGCGGTCTGCTCATCGGAGATGCTGCGGTGAAATCCGGCTTAATCAGTACGCCGGTGCTGACCGTTGCGGCGCTCTCGGTGACGGCCGGCTTCGTGATTCCGGAGCATCATGCGGCGCTGACCGTTCTGCGTCCGGTGTTCATCCTTGCCGCCGCAGCCGCCGGAATCCCCGGCATCGCACTCGCCGGCATGCTCCTGCTGTATCATATCTGCGGCACGGAGGTGTTCGGCTTTCCGGTCTCTGCGCCGATCGCGCCGCTCATGCCGCAGCGCTTGCAGGATATCCTTGCAAGAGTCGGCTTCCGGCGGCTCTCGCAGGGCAATTTCCGCGTCAGTGAGATTCGCGAACAGTCTGAGGAATGAGGTGTACCGTGCAGAAATCGAATACCCGCCGGGCGCCCGCTTGGAGCGCTCTGCAAACCGCTGCGATCCTGCTGCTCTGCCGCCTGACCGTGTTTTTCTGCTGCCCGGCGCCATACACTGCGGCATATGCAATGGGGATGCTCGCGGCGGTGCTTCTTCAGGCAGCATTGCTGCTGCCGCTTGCAAAGCTCCGGCACCGTTTGCAGATTCCCGCGCCGATGCTCTGGATTTACCGTGGATTTGCGCTGTTTCTGGCGGCATATTACGCCGCCTCCGGGCTCCGGCTGATGCACATGCTGCACTGTCCGTCCCCGCATCTGCTGCCGGCGCTTTTTCTGCTGACGCTGCTCTACACGGTCTCCCGCACACAGGCCGCGACCGCACGCACCGCCGTGCTCCTGCTCGTCATCACGGCCGCCGCGATGCTTCTGCTGCCGGTCAGCGGCTTTCGAGCGGCACATGCGGTATCGCTTTATCTGCCGGGGAATGCACGGGCTGCATTTTTCCGAGAATTCCGGCATTCCGGCGAGCTGGCGCTGCTGCCCGTTCTGCTGACGCACGCCAAGCCGCAGGAGCAGTATGCCCCGCATGCGCTCACCGCAGTCTGTATCGGACGTGCCGCTGTGCTGCCGCTGACCGTTCTGCTCGGCACCGTACAGAACGGCCGCCTGACCGCATGGGAGGGCAGTCCGTTTTTCCTGCTGCTTGCGCGCACACCGCTCTCGGATGCCGTGCGGACAGACGGCTTCTGGCTGCTGCTGGCCGCAGGCTGTGCCGTGCTCTGCGTGACATTTGCCTTGCAGCAGGCTATACCGCCGCGGGCGCGGCCCGTTCGGGCGGCGCTGCTTGCCGTACCGGCCTGTGCGGGGCTGACGCTGCTGCTCTCCCGCACCGGATATGACGGAACCGGTCTCGGCATCGCGGCACTTTTGCTCGGCGCAGCGCTGCCGTATGCATGTCTGCTGTACAATAAAATAAAAGGCATCGCGGCGATGCCCCGAAAAGAGGTCTGATATATGAAGCGAATTCTGATCTGCATGCTCTGCGCCTTGCTTCTGACCGGCTGCACGGATGTCCGGACGCGCCGGTCTCCCGATGTGCTGGCACTCGACACCGCAGAGCCCACCCGCGCTGCAATGCATGCAACACAGAACGATGAAATCATCTCCGCCGGGGTCATGCACCCGCTGCTGTTCCGGGAGGCACTGGAAAATGCAGCAGGCGCGGAGATTTCTCCCGGTCATCTTTCTCTGCTCATGGTCAGCGGGAATCCGGCGCCGGTTCTGCCGGAGCTGCTTCAGTCGCAGGAGATCGCACCGACCTGCAAGGTGCTTTATGTGCCCGACGGCGCGTGCACGCTGCTGGAATCGGGCAATGCACCGGAGACCGGTCAGCTCGATGCAGCGGTCTCGACCGGCATGCTCCCGCTGCGCACCGCCGATCTTATATACGGTGATCTCTGCGGCGGCTCCGGCGTCAGCGCAGTGCCGGCATGGCTGCACGAACGGCTGACGCTGATGCTGCTTGACGCAGACGGCGTTCAGTCGGCGCTCTCCGAGAATGCCTGCCGCGGGCTTGCGCTGCTCGGCGGGCGCTTCGAGACCTTCTCCTTTGACGCGGACGGTGCGCCTTGTACCGTCAGAAGTGTCTCGCTCCGCATTTCCGCAGCAGTCGCACACGATCAGCTCTGCATTTCCGTCTGCGGCAGTGTCCGCGCCGAGACCGCGCACCGTCCCGCCGCCGAGCTGCTCCTGTCGGAAATGGTCTCCTCCGCGCTCACCGAAACTGCACAGGCAGCCGGCGCAGACCTGCTCTTTCTCTATGAAGCCGCCTGCAAAAGCCGGCTCCCCGGCATCCGGAGCTGCTCGCAGTCTCAGTGGCGCAGCATGCTCATGACCGCCGCATATCAGACTGATCTGCGCGTCACCGCCTGAGCATTGTGCAAATCTGCCAAAGAGGCAGGCCGTTGCTATGCGAATTTTTTACACCATATTTTGGCAAAATCCGCAAAAAACATATTGACGTTTTTGCTTCTTCCGGATATACTATAAGCAATGTGACCCGCAGACTTCTCTGCGTGGTGGACACAGAACATCACATACAGAAGGGAGCAGATTGCATGGTTTTTGAAAAGCTGAAGGACATCATTCTCGATCAGCTCGATGTTGATGAGGATGAAATCACCATGGATGCGGACTTCATCGACGATTTACAGGCCGATTCGCTTGATATCACACTGCTGATGAAGACGATTTCCGAGGAATTTGACATCGCTGTCGAGGACGACGCGGTGGACAAAATCAGCACCGTCGGCGATGCCGTTGAGTTTATCGAGAGCTATATCAACGAATAACAAGAAAGCCCGGACTCCTGAAGCGGAATCCGGGCATTTTTCTGTATATAAGCGGCTCAGCCCATATAGGGGTTCTGCGGCGGCATCGGCGCAGGCGGGTTCGCACCGAACATCAGCATGAGCTGCTGCTGCGTGGCACCGAGGATTTTTTCAATGTCCTTGCGGTTCTGCGAATTGGCCGCGATTTCCGTGCCGAGCTTGCTCTTGCAGATGATCTGCAAATTGGACTGCGTTTCATTCAGCGGAAAAACCTGTGCAAACAGATTCTCGCCCCATGTAAAAATAGACATTGACTTGGAAATCTGAATCGTCAGAAGCTGCGGATTGGCCATAATCAGCGTAAAGCCCGAAGTAACCTGCGCAGCGCCGCACATCGCCTGAAAGACCGCCCAAGCGGGATAATTGTACAGCAGACTTTGCTGCTGCGCCCTGTCGAACAATGCCATAATACACACACTCCTCCGCCGCCGGATTCCGGGGGCTTTTCTTGTGTTCTATTATATCACAGCAGTTTCTTCATGTCAAGCACAGCGCACCGCAGGGCCGCTTTGTCAGTGCTCATCCGGCGCGGCGGTAGGTCACACCGTCAATCTCAATCGCTGCAATCTGCTCCGTATCGAACCAGCCCATATAGTCATGCGTCCGGCAGATTTCATACCGCAGTTCCGCATCACCCCAGTCGCCCGCATTCTTTTCCGCGTAAAGCTCTACAGAGCGCGCGGACGGATCACAGGCTATCGGCGCATCACTTTGACCAAACGTCCGGTGACGGCTCCCGTCCGTCCCGATCAGCACGATCTTCCGGCCCATGAGCGTCTGTTCCGCTTCCTGCCAGCTCGCGTCTGCGTCGTAAACCAGCTCAAAGCCGGACAGCCGGAGCGTTTCGCCGTCCGCAGAAACATAGTCCGCTGCATCGGTATTCTGCTGCATCAGCACGGGAATTTCGATTCCTGTCAGGACATCGCGCACATCATAGCCGCATTCAAACTTCGGGTAGGTCAGGGTCAAGGTTTGCCCCGCAAGCGCTTCATCATATGATAAATAGTATGCGTAGTAGAATTTGTCGAGCACAGTGGTCTCTCCCTGCGTCTGAATCTCATATGCGTGGCCCTGAACGTTCGTAAACAGGTTACCGTCTGCATCGCGCCATTCCGAGAGGTTCAGATTCATGAGATCGAGCGGCTCCGTGCCCGGCTCTGCTGCGATCGACACCAGCACCATCTGCTGAATGCCGTCATTGACGCAGCCCTCCAGCGTCACACATGCTCTGCCGTTGCTGACGCTGACCGGCTCCTGCGCCGCCAGCGCCTCGAAGGTTGTCTCGCAGCCCGCACCGAAGCGGCTCTGCGTCACATCTTTGTTATGCCCGACATACGCCGAAATACCGACGGCCGCGCCTGTGAGCATCACTGCTGCCGCCGCAATCGCCGCAAGCAGGCGCAGGCGATTTTTGTGCTGTACGGGCTTTGCTTTCTTCTGCACAAGCCCCGCTTTTCCGAGCGCCGCCGCCGTGATGCGGGCGTTCTCCGCATCGGAAAGCTGCTCCCGTTCCGCGATCTGCAAAAGCGTTTCATCCGCCTCATTCAGAGCGGCTGCATGCAGTGCATCAAACCGTTCATTCATCTCTTTCATCGCTCATACCTCCTGTTCCTCACCGAGTGCCCCGCGCAGCTTCTTCAATGCGCGGGAAAGCCTCTGGTCTACCGTATTGGGCTTCAGTCCCAATGCCGCGCCGATCTCTTTGCTTGGCTGTCCGAAATAAAACCGCCGCAGCACGATCTCGCTGTCCGGCTCACCGAGCGCCTGCACCGCCTGCATCAGCAGCACATGCTCATCGGGTGCGGCGTCACGGCCGGCCGGCTCGCTCAGAAACGTCTCAAGGGAATCGCAGACCGGCTGCCGCGTCAGCTTATAATACTGATTGACCGCATGGCGCTTTGCCATGACCGCAAGCAGCGCCCGCGGCGATGCACCGGCGGTGTCATGCGACTGCATCCAGCGGTAAAACATTGCAAACACATCGCTGACTGCTTCCTCGATATCCTCATGCACACCGACGCCGAGCAGTCTGTTTTTCACGATGATATAGACATATCCGCTGTACTGCCGCACCAGCTCCGCCATGCCGCGTTCGGGATCATCCCGCAGCAGCGCCGTCAGCGCGTCATCCGTCATGCTGTCTCCCTCCCTTCGGGTGAACTGAAAGGCCCTTCACTCTATACAGTCAGCCGGGAGCCGGAAAATCTGACAATGAAATAAATAAAACGCCATAGTATTTCTGACTGTTCATCAGAAATACTATGGCGCAAACCTTCTATATCAGCACGCCGCATTTTCGGAGTGCCGTCCGTATTATGCTATGATTCGTTTTTTCAGAATTACTCGACCGGAACGACCCAGTTGAACGGATCCTCCAGCTTGCCCCACTGGATACCGGTCATGGTGTCGTAAATCTTCTGGGAGATCGGTCCGATCTTGTTGTCGTTGATCGTCATGACCTTATCGCCCCACTTCAGATGGCCGACCGGGGAGATAACAGCAGCCGTACCGGTGCCGAACACTTCATCGAGCTTGCCGTTGTCGTAGGCATCGGCGATCTCCTGAATGGTAATTCTGCGCTCGGAGACCTTCATGCCCCAGCTCTTGGTCAGCTCCAGAACAGATTTTCTGGTAATGCCGGGGAGAATCGAGCCCTGAAGCTCCGGCGTGACGATCTCGCCGTCGATGACGAACATAATGTTCATCGCGCCGACCTCCTCGATGTACTTCTGCTCAACGCCGTCGAGCCAGAGCACCTGAGAATAGCCCTCCTTGTGCGCCTCATCCTGACCGATCAGGGAAGCAGCATAGTTGCCGCCGGTCTTGGTGTAGCCCATACCGCCGCGCACCGCACGGACATACTTGGACTCCACATAAATCTTGACGGGATCGAGGCCGGATGCATAGTATGCGCCGGACGGGGACAGAATGATGATGAACTGATACATGTCGCCGGGCTTGACGCCGAGGAACGGGTCAACAGCGATGATAAACGGACGGATGTAGAGCGAAGCGCCCTCTGCGGACGGAACCCAGTCCTTCTCGACCTTCAGCAGCTCCATCAGGCCCTCCATAGCCATCTCGACAGGAAGCTCCGGGATGACCAGACGGTTGTTAGAGCTGTTGAGGCGCTTGAAGTTCTCCTCCGGGCGGAAGAGCTGGATGCCGCCGTCAGCACGGCGGTAAGCCTTCAGGCCCTCAAAGACATCCTGACCGTAATGCAGGCAGAGTGCTGCCGGGCTGAGCGAAAGATTGCCGTAGGGGACAATTCTCGCATCATGCCAGCCCTTTCCGGTCTCATAGTCCATGATGAACATGTAGTCCGTGAAGATGTGGCCGAAGCCGAGCTTGGTCTCATCGGCGGGCTTTGCCTTAAGGGCTGCTGCTTTCTCGAAACGAATGTTCATTTGCTTTTCCTCTTTTCTGGTTGGTTATTGATTTGCGGATAATATGTCATGCTGATTCTGACAGATCAGCAGGCATTCCCTTTCAGATAGCGGGGTGCGTACCGATCGCGGTACAGGCTGACTGCACACTTGACGGACACGGCCGCACAGCATACGATCACAAGCAGGAACAGAATACGGATTGTCAGCTTCATGGTTCACCGCTCCCTTCTGCCCGTTCGGGCACAGTTTGCAAATACGGTTCCGGCTGCACAAAGGCGCTGTGCGCGGGTCACATCCGGTTTGCTTTCTATATTATACCACAAATTCCGAAAGATATCAAGAGCATATTGTGTGCTGAACATAAATTTTGTGTGAAAAGATAAATTTTACCGGCTCGGCGGCTGCATATTGCACGGGATACGGGGTCATAATAGGGAAGCAGGCAAGGGGGCTCGGAGGCACAGCGCACACGGGGTGCCGGCATTCGCGGCTCCCCTGCGCTGTACTAAATGAAAGCGAGGAAATCTTGCAATGTGGGATAAGCTAGCACTGATTCTGCTGGTCATCGGCGGAATCAACTGGGGGCTTGTCGGCATCTTCGAGCTGGATCTCGTGGCATGGTTATTCGGCGGAGCGGCATCCGTCATCAGCAGAATGATTTACATTCTGGTAGCGCTTTCCGCTGTCTGGTGTATTTCATTCCTGTTCCGCGACCGCACGCCGGCACATGCCGGGGCCTGAGCCTGCATTCCCCCTCCTCTCAGATATTCCGGCTGCCGGTTTTTCCGGCGGCCGGAATTTTTTTGCGAAATTATTCGGCGGCTCCTCTGCCTTGACAATGCCTGCATATCGTGATAAGATAAAACAGAAAAAAATATTATCATTCCGTGTGATATTTTGCCTGCTTCATTCGTTTCCATATCAGAGAGGGGGTTCTCCCCGCTCCGACACATGTGAATCAAGCCGCGACTTTTTCACGCACATTCCCCCGCACCCCCGTTTTTTCTTCCGAAAGAGAGGTGAGTTCCCCAATGACGCAGCAGACTATGGAAGCTATTTACGAAAAGTATCATCTGCCGGTATTCCGGCTCGCCTTTGCATACTGCAAAAACCGCGCCGATGCGGAGGACATCACCTCCGATGTCTTTCTCAAGCGCTTCGAGGCCGACCCGGTCTTTACCGATGAACGCCACGAAACCGCATGGATGATGCGGGTCACCGTCAACCGCGCAAAGGATTTGCTGCGGTCATTCCGGTACAGGTTCAGCGTTCCGCTCGACGACGCGAACCTGACCTATGAATCGCCCGAAGAAAGCAGCGTCTATCACGCTGTTATGGAGCTGCCGGCGAAATACCGCGCCGTCATACATCTGTATTATTTCGAGGGCTATTCGGTCGCAGAAATCGCCGGCATGACCGGCAAAAGCCAGACGGCCGTGCAGACACAGCTTTACCGGGCAAGAAAAATGCTGAAGGGTGAACTGGGAGAGGAGTTGAACTGTCATGAGAATTCAGGATTACTGCAAAGTAACGGAAAGGGTTAAGCCCGATCCTTCACTGAAGGAGGCAATTATGAAAAGAGCGGCACAGCTTCCGGAAAAAACCGGCAGCAAAACAAATACACAGCAAAAACCGAAGATCAGGCGGCATATCAACGGCAAGGCAGCCGCAGGCGCGGGCATCGCGGCGGCACTGGTTGCGGGCAATATCGCACTGTTCGGGAATCTGCTCAACAGCAGAAATGACCCGAAGCAGCCCGGCACCAGCGATATTCAGGAGGTCGGCCTCAACACCGCGCACTATGCGCAGTGCATGCAGGATTACTATTCCAGCCAGACCGGAGAGCCCTGCACCTACGATTTCACCGGCATGGGGCAGGACCTCGATTACGTATGGGACAGCGAGGATTACCGTATCACGCTGCATGCCGCGGCAGGCGATGCTTTTCAGATGCACCTGTTCTATGACGTCATCCCGCTGAAGGGGCAGAAATATGAAGATGCCGTGACCTATTCCGACTGGATCGAACGCATGCAGAATCAGGACTGGCCGTGCGTGAACGCGCGCTACACCAGATATGACGGGGAATACGATCCCGACTCTGCCTATGACATGGCGCACCGAAAGCCGCTGTTCGGCGGAAGCGGCGTTGATCCCGGCACGGCCTACGCTGTCACCAATGACGGCGAAAACGGCGGCGAGGTCTGGCATATGCACTGCGTCCTCTATGAGGAGACCGGCGCCGGCTTCTGCCCGACCGGATTTTATGTGCAGGTCGATGAGCGCGAGAAAGATGTCGAAAACAGTTGGATCGGGAGCGGCGGCACCAATACGCAGGACGCCGAAACCAATGAACTGTATTATCTGAATTTCGATTTCATTCAGGCGCCGGAATGGCATGACGCCTGCTTTCCACCCGAAACCGGACTGTCTGAATATACGCTTATCGCGGTCACGCCGCTGACGGTCATGCTGAAGGATGACTATGCAGACAACTTCCCCTATACGACATGGCAGTTGGAAGCCGGACAGCATACAGGCGACGAAGCAGCATCAGAGGATATGGCGCATTTGGATGAGATGCAGGCTGACTGCTCCATGCAGACCGCCGTCGGCGAGATCACCGAGCAGCCGCTCGATACCCCGACGCGGTTTGCAGTGAATCTGTATTCCGACAAGAGCGTTTCCGCATCCACATGGTATTATCCGCTCAGCAAGCCGGTCGTTCCGGAGCAGTGCTTCTCCGTCACACTGAACAGCACGGTGATTCCGCTGACGACTGCGGACGTGAAAGACCCGCAGACGGCGGAAGCCGTCACCGAAAGCACCGAAAATGCAGGCAATTACGCTGCACTGATGAAGGATTATTTCGGCGTTGACCTCGACTACAGCGGTCTCGGACAGGACTGCGGCCTCAAATGGAGCACCGACGATGCCGAATTCACCCTGAAGGCAATCGGCGGCGACCACTATCATCTGTACTATTTCTTTGATGCGGTGATTCCCGCAGAGGCAAGCTCGTTTGATTACAGCATATCGCTGCTGCCGGTCTGGCGGAATAATATCCTCGGCGTTGAGAAGGAGGAGCAGAATGTCGAACTGACAGGACAGGACAAGACAGAGGACGGCAGGCAGATCTGTCACTATGTCAGCTCGGTCAACTATGCACAGGGCGGGCAGTTCTTCGCACAGGAATACAACGGATATGCACTCCGGGCGCTCCCGATGCAGATGAATCCTGATGACGGACAGATGATGCCTGCGGGCGAGGCACAGATGCTCACCGCAGACTTCCTGAACAGCAGCGTTCCCGGCACGTTCCTGGCCCCCGATACCGTGATTCCGTATAACGGCAGAGATTATGATGCTGTTTATGTATCGCCGTTCGGTCTGCGCCTCACGGACGTACCGCCCGGCGAAGGGGTTAACTACGGCTGTAATGACAGCGGCTGTGATCTGCCGCTGACTTCCATCAACGGACAAAACGAATTCTATGTCGGCTACACGACAGACAATGCAAGCGCTTCGGAATTTCAGACCGCAGCAGTCCGTACCGTCTATGAGCTGACCTTCAGCGACGGAAACGGCAAAGATGTCTCAGTGGTTGATGTGGAATTCCGGGAGCCGGTCGATCTGCGGCAGTCCGTGCGGCTCAATATCGCCGGAACCGTCATGGGCGGCTATGATGTCCAGATTTCCAAAGCGAATGAGGAAGCAGCGCATGAGGCGGTCGTAGTGATGTCCGAATTCCTGACCGCCTGCTGCGATGAAAAGCGCGATGAAATGCGCCGGCTCTCGCTGATTGAGAAGGTCGTGCGCGGCTATCTGTCGGCTGATGCATCAGATGCAGAGGTCGAAAGGGAAGTCAGTGACTATCTCGACGACTATTCCATGATTATCTCATACCGGCTTTCCGCACCGACCGACATCACCGCGGAATGGGATGAGATCAGGCAGACCGAAAAGGACATTACCGAACTGTACACCTACATGTTCCGGGAACAGGGCTACAGTGATGAGGAAATCGCAGCAAATCTGCCCAACGACTGCTCTGACTTCTACGCGCACATCGACCGCGTCTACGGCTTTACCGTCACAATGAGAGTCAAGAACGGGAACGGTGAGGTTGAGGAGAAAACGGAAGATATGGCGGCTGTACGGTACGGCGGAAAATGGTTCGCAGATCCGCCAGCCGGTGAAATTCTCGTGCCCTCTCTTTCGGACGAAGGCAGAGAAAAGCTGGCCGAATACCGTGCAAAGGACACACAGACAAACGATACACAAGCCAAGGCCACACAGTCTGATTCTGAGTAATATATAGTACAGCGTGCGGTGCTGATACAGTAGTTTGCGCCATAGTATTTCCGGATGAATGTTCAGAAATACTATGGCGTATTTTATTGACCGTGCAGTAAATTTTAACTATAACCGCTCCTATAAACCGAAATATGCGGCGCTTAGAAACGGGAAAAGATAAGGAAGGTCCCCTCTCAGATTTCGCGCCCCGCGCCCAGTCACGGTCAGACAAAAATGAGAATGCCCCTAAGCGTTCTGTAACACTTAGGGGCAAAATATCTGTATTATATCAGAATTCGGAGACACTTTCTCAGCGGGCAGCCCGCATGACCTCCGGCGGGAGGGCTTCCTCCTGCTTTGCGAGAAGCGCCTCCGTTCCTTCAACAGCCTTCTGCATATTCTGATATGCCGGATGCCGCTGCGGGTTCCGGCTGAAGCTGCTCCAGTTTATCGTATCCGCAGCGATCGAAAACTGCTTCACAAACTCCGGATAAAGCCGGTCTGTTTCATCGTAGACGGCATTTTTGCCGCGCCGGCGCTGCTTCTGCGCACGGTATGTATCCATGCACTGCCGCATCCGCATAAACACACGGTCTGATTCGGCGCCCGTAAGCTCCTCCGTGCTGAAGACGCCGGTATGCAGGCGTGCGCCGTCCCCGTGAACGGCATCGCGCAGCAGCCAGCTCAGCCGCAGCTTATATCGCAGCGGCGGAACCAACAGCCCCAGCAGCCCGCGCACAAAACATATCAGAATGCGCAGAACCGCCCGAATCAGAAAAAACAGGCCGATCAGGACTGCGGCGAAAAAGCCGAGAACCAGCGAGAAGAATTTTTCCAGTGCTTCGATGACGAACACCCCCTGCCCATGCGCAATCAGCGGCCGTTATTGCTTCGTGTCCTCAGAGGACGGCGCAGCCTCCTTTTTCCGGAACAGCTTTGACCTCCGGAATGCATTGCGCAGCGGAGGATGCGGCTTCCGGTGCTTCGCAAGATAGCTGTTCAGCTCCGCGCCGACAAACCAGAAATACACGTCTGTGTACAGCCAGATGAGAATCATCACAACACCGGTGAGGGAGCCGTATACGTAGGAATACTTCTGAAGCGAGAGCCGGACGAAAAAGCCGTACAGCGCCGCAGAGCCGCGCCAGACGATCATCGCAAGAAAGGCACCGGGCAGTTCATCGCGGAAATGCCCTTTCCGGCTCGGCAGAAACACATAGGAAAGCCAGAAAATCAGCAGCAGCATTGAGGGCATCGCGAGGTTCCGCGCAAGGGTGATGAACAGCTCCAGCAGGTACAGATCGGGGTACAGGTTCGTCACAAGCGTGACCATTTTGCTGCCGAGCGCATACATAACCAGCAGGCAGACCAGCAGGCCGCAGAGTGCAACGGTATACAAGCAGCCGATCAGCCGGAGCAAAACCTGATTACGAGTTTCCTGAATGCCGTAGGCGGTATTGAAGCCGTTGATGAGTGCCTGCATCAGACGTGAGGCAGTCCAGATCAGAAAAACAATCAGTGCCAGACTTGCGTAGCTGATATTGTCATTGTAATAGCTGTCCACAAGCCCGGTGCCGAGCTTCTGATAGGCCTTGGGAACAAGCAGGTCGATTCCGGTCAGCAGCGTTTCCTCCGTCACAAACGGAAGCAGGCGCGTCGAGAGACAAATCAGCATCAGAAACGGAAACACTGCCAGCATCAGGTAGAATGTCGCCTGTGCGGAGAAAGCCGAGAGATGATCCCGGTTGAATTTGTCGGATGTCCGGACAACCAAGTCCAGTCCGCGGCGCAGCGGGCCTTTTCGGATCACGGCGCACCTCCTCTCTGTTTGATCGGGCAGCGTCAGCCGAATTCGTAGCTGTCGCTGAATTCTTTGCGAAACTGCTCAAAAACCCGCTCGCCGAGCGCATCATCAAGCACAGCATCGTAATGCTCGGTCTCTTTTCCGAGATCGACAACCTCCACGATCACGACGCCGCCGTCCTCGTTGTCATCGAGCGGCAGCAGCACTGCATACGGCTTCGCATCAACAGTTACCAGCTCAAGGAACTGAAACCGTGTGACATCACCGTTCTCATCCTCCAGCAGAACGAGATCATCGTCCTCCTCTGCGGGCTCCTGCTGCAAATTCTTTTCATCAGCCATTGGACAATCGCTCCTTTCAGATTATTGATACCATTATACCATATTATACCGAAAAGTGCAATGGGAGCAGGAGAATAAAATCAACTGTTTTTCATCATGGGCGCAAAACCGGAGCCGGGCACTGCCCGGTTATACCATATTATACTGAAAAGTGCAATGGGAGCAGCGGAAAAAAACACCGGCTTTCACTTCAAGGCACAAAATGCAGAAATACCGGGTCTGATATGACGGATACCCATATAGAAGTTTTGCCCCGAAGCGTTATAAAGCTCTTCGGGGCATTGTATTTTTTCTGTTCAGTTAAATCAGAATTTAATCTTCAATTAACACGGATACGTTTCTTTCAGATATTCAATCAGCATTTCGGGAATGTACTGATAGTGATGGGATTCATACAGCTTGTAGGTCAGCTCTGCATTATGTGACTCAAGAC
>JAFXZM010000046.1 GCA_017541275.1 Oscillospiraceae bacterium
CTTTGACAGCGAAATTCTGCCGATGCAAAGCACGTTTGGTGGAATTCTGAACCGGAATCTGCTACAATGATCTCAGCCGGAAGGAACACATCCGGCAGAAAGGCAGGCGGATGCAATGGAGCTGAGCAAAACGATCAAACGGCTGCGGACGGAAAAGGGCTGGTCACAGGAAGCGCTGGCAGAACGCGCGTATGTCAGCAGACAGACAGTCTCGAACTGGGAAACCGAAAAGAGCTTCCCCGATGTTCACAGTCTGCTGATCCTGAGCGATCTCTTTGGCATCTCCCTCGATGAAATGGTAAAAGGAGATGTTGCAGCAATGAAGGAAACAGTCAAACAGGATGAAACGGGCAGGGCGAAGCGGCTGATGTGGCTCAGCGTGGGTTCGGTGCTGGGGATGATAGTGATTCCGCTGGTGCTGACGGAATGCGGCGGAGAGATCGGCTTGATGGCCGGCTGTTTGCTTGCGGGCGTGCTGGCGGCGGTGACATTTTTCTCATTTCACAGCTATCAGCAAATTCTGACAGACAATGACATTCAGACACAACGCGAGCTGCTTGCGTTTCTCAACGGCGAAACGCTCGATGAGATCGAGCGGACAAAGGAACAGAAAAAACGAAAGATGCGCCGCATGACAGAGATCATTACGGTGGGCATCGCGGGCGCGGCGCTGCTTGCTTCCCTTGTTTATGGAGGATTGCTGCTGACGGGCGTGCTCTGACCGTTCACGCAAAAAGATGCGTCCATGCTGCATTTTTTGCAAAAACTGCATATACTACTGTCAAGCGGTCATGCCGCATCCCACTGAAAGCGGGAAGTGACAGTGTTTGCAGTGCAGAAAACAGCACACAGCCCTGTCCTCAGGAGAGCTTCCGGCTTTGGGCTGTGTGCGTTTCCGCTTTGCGATATCCGGCGCACCGCAGGGGATTCCTTCGCGGTGCGCTGCTTGCTTTCCGACACAAAAAAACAGCGCTGCCTGCACGAATTGGCAACGCTGTTCATTGAATCACTCAATCGGTTCTGGTTTTGTTGATTTCGATCCGGCCTATACCATACCGGAACGTCGCCGCGGCATCTCAGCCGCGAACACTTCCATATGCTATGTTATGATATACCTCTGCATTGGAAACACATCCTCTGCATGTATTTTATTCCCTCTTTTCGCAGCTTATGCGCCGCGTGTGTACTTCTGCATCGGAAGCACATCCTTTCTGATACAGTATGGGAATCTGATTTAACAGCCCATTGGTAACGCCTCCAGTTCTCTCTGAGCGTTTCGCTCTTTCTTATGGTTTTATTATACCACATGATTTTGGGTTTGTCAATAGCTTTTGTATGATATTTATAAATGTTTATTTGTAAACTAAATAGAAGGCCGCGAAATTACCGGAAATTGCGGGAAAAACCGGACAAAAGCACCGTAAAATTACGGATTTGCGAGAAAACCCGCAAATTCTGCGTGTGAAAAATAGCCAAAGGGATGTGCTGAGATTCGGGCAGATTGTAGAATCTGAACAATTTGTTCAAAAGGGCTTGCATTTTTAGAAAAAGGATGATATAATGACAATATGTATATGTGTCGCTTCGCGCATGCGAATTTCGGCTCAGCCTGCACACCCGCTAGCGGGCTGCCGGGTTGACACATCACATAAATCCACAATATAAGGAGAGGTTTGAATGAAATCACTTTTCAAGCGCACGCTCGCTACGGCGACTGGCTCTGTGCTCGCGCTCAGCCAGCTTGTTTCCGTCGCGAATGTCGTCAACATCAGCGCAGAAGACAGTACACTGCCGCCCGTTGACAAGTCTTATGTACTCAGCGTTACGTTCGATAAGGAGGACCCGCTTGCAGCAGGTCAGACCTCCGGCTGGGCGGATGACGTCGAATCCAAGTTCCTTGAGCTTCAGGATCACACCTACAGCTACAGCAGCCAGAAGGTCAAGAACGCACTCGCAAGAGAGCTCAAGAAGGAGAAGGGTCTGGCAAAGTACCTTTCCTCTGAGGACATTGATGCACTCGTCGGCCAGATCGCTCCGCAGATCACCGGCAAGACCAGCGCAGACGGTTCTTTCAGCGCTGAGCTCACGATCAACGAAATCGGCGATATCGTCGGCGATATTACGCAGGATCTTTACACCGAAACCGGTGTGAACCTTCATGACGATGCGGGCGATCCGATTGTCGTTGACTGGTCCGCTTTCAAGATGAGCGGCAAGATCGTCGTTTCCGGCAAGGTCAACTTCGATGAGAAGAAGATCACCTATGAGACCACGATCATCGACGAGACAGGCAAAGAGTACAAGAATGATGCCGGCATCGAGCAGTACGCAAAGGACAAGCTCGCTCAGGCAAAGCAGGTTGCTCTGGATGCTACAAACGGCAAGAGCGCTACAAAGTATACCAAGCGTGTCAATGAGCTCGCTGATTCCATTGATACCAAGATCGGTTACATCAGACTGATCGCAGATGCAATCGCAGGCATCTCCTTCAGCGACCAGACCAGCGCAGACGCCGCCTACACCATGTACACCGATTCGCTGACATCCAAGATCGAAGGCTCCGGCATTCCGGCAGGCGTTGCAGACCGCGTCAATACGGCGATCGACAACAGAAAGCCGGCCAGCGCGACAGGCGTAATCACCAGCGAACGCTTCAATTCGTTCTTCACCAAGGCGATTAATACGCTGAACAACAACAGCGAGGGCGTTACGATTGATCTGAGCACTTCCGATGTCGTTTCCGTTCTCAACCAGGGCTATGAGTATGACATCGACGTTCCGGACGGCTACTCTGCAGACCTGTTCTTTAAGTATCAGGATGAGGAGCAGAATAAAGTCCTCGATGCAGTCAAGGCTGTTTACACCGATAACGGCTTCATCACCGGTTCTGATCTGAAGGATCTCGCTGCTCTGGCTGCGGATGACAAGTATCAGGATTACAAGGTCGTTGACGGTTCCGGCGCTGAAGTGACAGATTTCGACAAGGACTACACCGTGATCGGCGTTACCTCTCACAAGGAGATCACCGCATATGCACATACCGAGTATGTTGTCAAGGGCGAGCTGTTCTTCGATGTTGAGCGTGTGATCGAGCAGATCATTGTTGAGAAGGTCGAGCCGACCACCACTACGACCACCGAGACCACATCTTCTACCACTACCACTGAGAGCACAACTACTGAGTCTACAACCACCGAGTCTACAACCACCGAAACCACCACTACCGAGACCACTACGCTCGCAACCTACGTTTCCTTCGAGGTCGGCGGCGCAGGCGAGAATGAGCTGGTATACTGGTCTGAGGAGACAGATGCTACCTTCGATTTCAGCGAGATCCAGATCATGGCACACTTCGTTGTTGCAGGTGAGGATCAGACTGAGGATGTTGTCGATGTTTCTGAGTTCTTCGCAGCAGCAGCAAACAGCCCGGCTGAGCTCGGCGTGAAGGACGACGAGGTCGGCGGCGTTCTGAAGACACCGGTCGATCTGATTCTGAAGGATGAGGATGGCCTGAAGGCAGTCATCGCAAGCAAGAACTATGATGCAGACGCAATCATGGCTGACCAGGGCTTCGCACAGGGCAAGGCTGTCAGCTACTTCTACGTCGTTCTCGTTCTCCGCGGCGACTTCGACCTCGACGGCAAGGTCAATGCCCGTGACGCACAGATGGCTCTGAGCTACTATGTTGACGCCCTCGCACTGAAGACGCCGAAGAACAGCATTGATTCCGGAAGACTTCTCCCGAGCTACGATAACCCGTTTGCAGTTCTCCCGTATGCACACTATGCAGGCGACATCACCGGTGACGGTGAGATTCAGGCAAGAGATGCACAGTGGATTCTCCAGTACTATGTCAGAACGCTGTCTCTCCACGGCTGGGATTGGGATCAGGTTACGAGCAACCACTTTGTTCCGGCAGAAATTCTCCATGTTGATCCGCTCAAGTATGATGAAGTTGCAAAGCAGGACTACATTGAATACAGAGATGCTCAGTAATCCCAGTAAATACTGATAAAAAAGGCACAGCTTCGGCTGTGCCTTTTTTGTATGCAGAATAGCAGAGGCTGCTGCGCAAAAAAAGCACCCGCATGATGCGGGTGCTTGATGTTATAGACGGATTGTAAAAGTCGTCTGCTCCTTGTCCCAATGGATGTCTGCATCTGCAAACGGGTCGTCGTCCGGGAGCGGAGCCGGCGGAACAGCAGGTGCATTGGCATCGACCTTCGGGATATCCGGTTCCGGTTCTGCTGCGGGCTTTCTGCGCGGCATGTCATCGACATCCGGAAGATCGTCGAGCAGGCTTGCACGGCGCCGTGCCTTTGTCTCCTCCGGCGTTTCCTTCGCACGGAGGCGCATTTCGCGCTCGTCCGGGTCGGGCAGATCTTCGAGCAGGCTTGCACGGCGGCGCGCCTTTGTCTCCTCCGGCGTTTCCTTTGCGCGAAGCATCTGCTCCTCCTCCTCAGCGGAGAGTGCCTTCTTCTTCTTTTTCCGTTTGGATTTCTCAGGAGCCGGAGCCGGCGGTTCCTCTGCAATCACAGGGAGCTTGGCCTTCGGATCGACCGGCTTGGATTTTTTTCGGGCCTCCTCCAGCTCACGCTTAACGCGCTCGGCGTAATTCAGCTCCTCCTCCTCGATCAGATTCCTTGCAGCCGCTGCTGCGGGATCCTGTTTCGGTTCGGCAGCATCGGGCTTTGTCTTGCCATGCTTTTTCTGCTGCTCAGGAATCGGCTCTGCTGCGGGATCGGTAATCGAATGCGCGGTGTCTTCAAATGTCTGCATGAAGCTCGGCTCAGCGGGTTTGGATTGTTTCTTTTGCGGTTCTGTCTGTTCAGGCGGTGCAGACTGCACTGCCGGCTCGGCGGCAGGGGCTTTCGGAGCTGCCGACTTTTCCGGAGCGGGCGCTGATGCTGCGGGAGCAGGCTTCGGCGGTGCTGCGGGTTCCGGTTCGGCGGGTGCAGGCTCCGGCTGGCGGAACAGGAAATCCGGGTCGCCCGAGGCCGGTGCGGCAGCGGCAGTGATCCTGCGCGGAACAGGCGGTGCTGCCTCCGGTCTGACCGGCTCTGCCTCCTGCTGCGGCTCATCGAGGAACAGGCTCGCATCAAGCGGAACAAGCGTCATCATCAGGTGATGCTGCTTCGCAAAGCGCTCTGCATAGCTGCCCTCCTCTGCATGCAGCCGGAATTTCGGGCATTCTGTGAATGTATTTTCGCTGATTTCCGTCACAGATGCGGGAATCGCGATATCGGTCAGATTCTGGCAATGACTGAACGCGGACTGCCCGATTCGGGTGACGCCGTCCGGAATGACGATCTTTTCAATTCCGGCGTGATAGAAGGCTTCATTGTCGATTTCGGTAATAGTTGCCGGCAGCTTGACCGTTTTGAGCGCGGTGCAGCTGCTGAACATTGCGTGACCGACCTTTGTCGGGCCTTCGCGGAATGTGACATTTTTCAGGGATGTGCAGCCGTGGAAAACATAGCCGTCAACCTGGCGGAGCGTGGTCGGAAGCTCGATGTTTTCGAGCTGTTCGCAGTAGGAGAATGCGCCGTGCTGCAAGCGTGTGACGCCTTCCGGCAGACGGACTGTCCGCACGGGAAGCTGCGCAAACGCGGCGGGCCCGATGCAGCGCACGCCGATCGGGACATTGACCTCCGGCTGGGTAATATTCGCATGCAGCAGAATATTTGCGCCTGCGATTGTGTACGGCTCAGTGCGTCGGGTCATCCACGGGGTAAACGCGAACGCATCAATGCCGATTTCGGTGACAGTTTTCGGGATGATAACATCAGTCAGAATGCCGCAGTTTGCAAAGGCATTGTCGCCGATGCTGATAACGCCCTCCGGTATGACGGCCTGCCGCAGACCGCCGCGTTCAAAGGCACGCGGGCCGATGCGGTGTACGCCGACCGGAATCGGGCTGTAGCCGTCGGCCCGGATCAGGAACCGGCCGACGATATAGTGTCCGGCAGTCATGCGGAACAGCGGGGTATCTGCGAAGGCATTGCCCGCGATTTCAACGATGCTGTCGGGGATATATGCTTCCTGAAGGCTGGAGCATCCGCGAAATGCGTTCTGCTGAATATATTTCGGCCCTTCCGGTATGACGACGGTACGGAGCGACGAACAGCCGCTGCATGTGCCGTCGCTGACGGCGTCGAGCTTCGCGGAGAAGCGCAGCTCGGTCAGGGACATGCAGTCGCGCAGGGCTTCGTTATCGAGCCTTTGCAGGGTGTCCGGCATATAGAACCGGCGCATGGAGGTGCAGCCCTGAAACGCATTTTTGCCGATTTCCTCAATGCCCTGCGGGAGAATGACCTCAATCAGCGGGCAGTCGCGGAATGCAAAGCGGCCGATGCGCCTGAGCGTGCTGGGCAGATAAATGCGCTGGAGACTGCGGCAGCCGTTGAATGCGTAATCGCCGATCTCATTCACGCCCTCCGGGATAACGACAGAAACAAGCTGACGGTTCTGCTCAAAGGCGTGGTTGCCGATGCGAATGACGCCGTCCGGCACCATGATATCGCGGACATTATACTCCTGCGTATATTTTTTCAGAATGCCGTATTCGATGAAAAACGCGGGATTGCAGCCGCGGAGCAGATTCGCCTCGCGCTCGGTATAGCACATAATGCCGTGCTCCTGCGCGAACTGATGTGCAACGCTGCCGGTCACGGTTGTGATCGTCTGGATATGGTGATCTGACCCGAATGCATACGGGTGCAGCTTGGTAACAGACGGGGGGATGATAATTGTTTTCAGCTCTGTACAGCCTGCGAAAGCATCCTCTGCGATCTCGGTGACGGTTTCAGGGATATAGACCGTGGAGAGAGAGGAGCAGCACGCAAATGCCTCGCGTCCGATCGTGCGAAGCCCTGCGGACAGCTTGAGATTGGTGAGCGAAGTACAGGCATAAAAGGCGCGGTTGTCGATATGCTTGACACTGGACGGGAGCGTGACATCCTCAAGGCGCGAGCAGCCGGAGAAGGTGCCGCGTGCGATTGCCTCAATGCGGTCGGATATATATATAGATTTCAGTCCGCTGCAATTACAGAATGCCCAAGCGCCGATCATCTCGCAGGAATCCGGGAGATTCGCGGCACGGAGGACATGGCAGCCGTCAAAAGCGTTGGTGCCGATCTCGCGCAGGCCGTCAGAGAACTCGATATTCTGCAATTCCGCGCAGAGTGCAAATGCGCGGTCGCCGATTGACCGGACGGCCGGCGGAATGCTGACGCTGTTGATTTCGGTCATTGTAAATGCTTCATCAGCAATTTCGGTCACATTCTTTGGAATTGTCAGAGTTTCGTCCTGCTTACGGATGCCGAGCCGTTCAAGCGCGCCCGCAGCCTCATATTTCAGCAAAACGCCGTTTTTAATTTTGAAACCCATATTTGCGCCTCCTGAAAAATGATGTTCGGGACATAATCCATGCATCTTAATTATTATACCATAGATTACGGGCATTTGCAAGAGAAATCGGCGGTACGGAATGTAGAATTATTGTGCTCTGTTTTAGGCATTTTGCACAGAGGACAAGAAAGCCTGTCGAAAACTAACCGTATAATACGGACAGGATTTTTCCGGATTGCGGCGAACGGCACAAAACAGCCCGGCATCCTCCGATACCGGGCTGCGCATAATTTGCAGGTGCTATTTTGTTCTGATTTGATTACTTGTTGTAGTCGTTCAGGTAGTTGTCAACGACGTTGTAGATGACGCCGATGGACTCGCTCCACGGTGCGATGCCCTTGGAGGTGCAGCGGATGCCGTTTTCGTTGGAATCCATGATGCTGGAAACCTCGGTCGAGATTGCGTTATAGAAGTCGTAATACGGGTTCTCCTTGGCCATATCGTGGCACTTGTGCAGCATCTGGACCATTTCGTCAGTCCAGCCGTAGTCGTCATACAGACCCTTGGTCGCGATTTCGTCAGCGCCCTCGTCCATGATCGCGAAGCGCTTGCACTTTGCGAAGATCGCAACGCCCTCAGGGTTCTTGCCGCCCTTGACCATGACATAGCCGTCGAGGCCGCAGGGGATGTAATACTTGTCGGCATTCGGGTCCTTCGGCATCGGAACGAACATTGCGTTCTCGCCGAAGCCCTTTTTCCATGTGTCATTGTACATTGCCCATGCGCCGCACGGATAGAACAGGGTCTTGCCCTCGCCGATGTACTCCGGATGTGCGTCCCAGCCGTAATCGCCGACACCGATCGCGACGCAGTTGGTTGTGCCGAGCTCATACATCCAGTTCTGGAGGCGCTCGATTGCGGGATCCTTCAGGTTATTGACGAGCTTGCCGTCCTTGACGTCGATATACGGGACGCCGCAGGTTGCGGAGAGGCCTGCCTCAAACCACCAGCCGTCGATGCCGAACTGGCCGTTGTCAACGTCAACGAACTGTGTGAGCTGCTGCTGGAAGGTATCCCATGTCCACTCGCCCTTTTCAAAGAGCTTTGCGGGATCCTTCAGGCCGTTTTCCTCGATGGTGTCGCGGTTGTAGATGACGACGCAGTTGTCGCCGGTGACGCTGTTGACGATGACATAGTGCTTGCCCTTCCAGACGAACTTGTCCATTGTGTCCTTCATCGGGGCGAATGCGGGCTCAGAGAAGTCGATGTAGTCGTCGATCGGCACGAACATGTCCTTGATCGCGCCCTTCGGGAATGCGTCAAGGTCGGAGGCCGGGAAGAAGTCGATGCCCTCGTCGCCGTTGATCGCGTTTGCGAGCTGGTCATAGCGCGAATTCCAGTCCACGTTGTGATACTCGACCTTGCCGCCGTAATGTGACTGGAAGGTTTCGAGCTCGACCGGTGTTTTCTTGCCGGTGCCGTCGGGGTTAATATCCCAGTTTGCCATCCACTTGATGGTCTTGTTGGTCAGCTCGCCGGTGAGCAGATCGGTGTCACTGGCAAGCTCGCTCAGCTTTTCCTTGTCTGCGGAATCGAGCGGCTTGTCATAGCTGGACTCATCTCCCTTGCCGCAGCCCGTGAGCAGACCGCATGCCAGTGCGGTGAGCAGCATGGAAGTGAGTGCAATTCTGGATTTTTTCATCATTTCGTTCCTCCTGTTTGGTTCCCCAAAATAAGAATCGGTATTTGTTCGGTGTGTCCTATACGGTGCAGCCTATACTGCACATAGGAATCCCACTATCATTTTATCATAATTTTCGTGACTTGTCAACAAGGAAACCGTAAAATTGCGGAGAAAAATCGGAGTTTGTTTCTGTATATTTGTACAAAACGCAAGGGACTCTGCCTAATAAACTGCCGGGCAGTGTCCGCCGGGTTAGGCGCCGGCTATATCAATCACGCAGATTTCCGAGCCGGTGCAGGTCTTGAACGGGATCGCCCAGCCGGAGATGCCGGAGGTCACGAGAAAATTGCAGCTTCCGCGGGCTTCCGTACCGTAGATGCGGTCATTCATGCCGAGCAGCAGCCCGATCTGGCCGGCGGGGAAAAGATGTCCGCCGTGCGTGTGGCCGGAGAGCACAAGGTCTGCACCTGCATCCGCTTCATTCTGATAGTCGTTCGGCTGATGGTCCAGCATGATGATGTACTTGGTGCGATCGAGGTCAGCGGTCAAAGCCTGCGCCTCTGCACGGTCATAGGAGCGGTCAAGCCGGCCGATCAGCCAGAACCGGTTGTCGATCAGCACGGTCTCGTCTGACAGAACCGTTACGCCGTTCTCTGTCAGCGCATCATGCAGCGCTTGCGAATCGAAATCGCGGTAGCGGTAATAGCCGTTGTCGTGGTTGCCGCAGACAAAATACACCCCGTATTTTGTTTGCAGACTGCCCAGCGCTTCGCAGGCGCGCAGCATATCGGCTTTGGTTGTATCGTCATCAACGAAATCGCCGGCGATCACCACGAGATCGGGATTCTGCGCCTGCACCTTTTCCATTTCCTTTGTGAAGCTGTCGCCGTCGAGTGTAATGCCGAGGTGGGAATCCGCGAACATCACAATGCGCAGCGGCGAACCGCCGAGCGTCTTTTCTGTTGTGAAGCTGTAATTATTTATGCTGATATGGTGCGCATTGTACCAGCCGATGCCGAGCCAGACGGCGGTCAGCAGGAGCGCCGCAATGCCTTCAAAGCAGTTCCGCCGCTCCTTTTTCGCGATTTTCCGGATGAAAAAAGCAACAAGCTCGCAGAGCATCCAGATAAACATGAGGTGCAGCATCACAATAATGACGGCATATACGCCGAGCGTCAGGTATATCGCCGCCGCACCTGCTGCGACTGCGCCTGCCGCCGCAAGCCACGACAGCAGCCGGTGCTTCTCCGCAAGCCGCTGAAACGGCTTGAACCGCCGCACACGGGAAATCAGATAAAAAATGCTGATGACGGCGACGGTCAGCACCGTGCCGAAAATGAGTACCCACATTCAGCTTATCGCCTCCTTTTGGCATATTATAGCATATTATTTGAAAAAGTGCAATGGGAGCAGGAGATTATAATTACCGGTTACGCTTCATGGAAGCAAAACCGGAGGCCGGCACTGCCGGCTTATAGCATATTGCATTGAAAATGCAATGGGGACAATGAAAACTGCCGGCTGATTCTCATGGATGAAAAACGGACTGCCGCAGGAAGCAGCAGTCCGTTGAAATGCTTATGATACGGTAGCTGAAGCGAGCGCATCTTCCTTGATGTAGCCTGCGAAATAGCGCATCAGCTTTGAAAGGTCGGCGGCATCCAGTCTGCCGTCATGCGTGACCTCGGCATTTGCCTTGCCCTCATCGGTCAGCTCGCCGTCTTTAAGCGTCTTGTCATCACCCACGCCGCGAGCGAGCAGCACAGCATCACGCACATCAATATCGCCGTTACAGTCGGTATCGCCCCACTTGATTTTTGGAAGTGAGCCTCCGGGCGTGGTGGTTGTTGTAGTGGTTGTTGTGGTAGTTGTTGTCGTGGTTGTCGTTGTGGTTTTCTCAGGATCCGGGTCTTGGGACTCGCCGAGGTCTGCGCTGGAATAGCCCTTTGTGCCGTCGGGCAGTGTGCCCCAGACCTGTGCGCCGTTTGCGAACATGGCGAAGTTTTCGTTCAGTGCTTTTTCACTCTTGAGATCGTCGGTTGCGCCGAGACCCTGATAGGACGGGTCATTGGAGGTATCCCAGACGCCGTTCATGGACTTGCCGTCCACTGCATCCGGAATGGAAACGCGGAACTGCACCTCATCGCGGTGCTCGGACTGACCGGTCGGCTGAATCGCTCTGCCGTCCTCAAACTTGATGCTTGCGTAGTAGATGTTGTCCTTATAGAGATGCGGGCCGGTGACGGTTGCGTAGCCCTGCTCACCCGCGCTGTACTGCTGAGACTTGCCCTCGACCTTGACATCATCTACAGTCAGGCCAGCATCGAGAATTTCGCTGATGTCGAAGTAGTAGCGGACCTCGATGTCCTTCTGGACTCTTGCCGGCCATGCGGTATGGTTCATTGCCCACATCTTGATCTCAGTGTAGCAGTTGCCCGGCGTGCCGTTGATGACGGCTGCGACTTCCCATTCTGCCCATTTCGGCTCTTCCTTCGGCGGGAATGCCGGGTCGGTCGTTCCGCCGTAATCGTCTACGAGTGCGCAGAGTGCTGCGGTATAGCCTGCATTGTAGTCGATCGCGACCTCGGAATACTCATACTTACCGACATCATTTGTATAGCTGCCGGTCTGGTCGGGGCCGCCGACAAGTGCACCGTAGAGCGTATGTGCATATTCGGTCTGCCAGCCGCCCGTAGAGCTCGAATGACCGAGATCGTTCCAGTGGTCATCGTGGATACCGGAAGCGGTTCTGTGGTGGAATGCAGAGGGCTGATTGTCGCCCATGCCGAGGACGTAGCTCATCTTGAGGCCGTTGTCGCCGAAGATGTAGTCCATCTGACCCTTGCCCCATGTGTTGTATTTGCTGCTGAGGGCTGCGTCATCCTTGAAAATCGTATCGCTTGCAAGGAATGCAATCCATGCAGTTGCGCTGACATGACGGGCAGAACCCCAGCCAAAGAGCCATGCCATACCGTCCGGCGTATAGCTGATCTTCTTCCCGTTGTAGCCGTCGATCCAGTAATCGAGGTGGTGCGAAACGTGTGCGATCCACTCCGGATCGTTGGTTTCCTGCGCATACAGCAGCGCTGCGCCCTGAGAGGTATCATCCCAGCAGAAGCCCCATGTAAATTTCCGTTCGGTGGACTGGTTTTCAAGCGGGAAGTTCGGGATGTAATCACTCTTGACCTTGTCCATATAGCTCTGATCGCCGGTTGCTCTGTAAAGCCAGATTGCTGCATACATGCAGTCATCGACCCACGAGGACGGCTTATACATATCGGCCATTGCGCCGTTTTCGTTGGTTCTGATTTTGTCGGCGGTCTTGAAATAGGTCTTTGCCTGATCGAGATATGCCTTCGCCTTGTCAGGCTGGGTATCCTTGAACATCAGGTAGCCCTCAGCCAGTGCGGCAGCGGAAAGGGCCATTGTAGTGGAATCCGCGATCGTGTCATAGGGGCGGTTCCAGTCCTTATTGTTGAGGTGATGCTTGCGGAGATAGACCTCAGCGGAGCACCAGATGTTGTGGTCGGTCGAGCCGCCTGTGAAGTCACCGACGGTGCCGATGATTTCGTCGCCTCTGTCGCACTGCATGAGATAATCGAGTGCCCACTGGACATTGTTGCGGTAGATCTCACCCTGACCGAGCTTGTCCACGGTGTCCTTGTATTCCAGATAGCCCCAGGCAAGCACGGATGCGGAATATGCATTTGTCAGCGTGAATTTGAAGTGGTCACCGGCATCGAACCAGCCGCCCTTGCAGACATCTGTTTCCTCGCCGTCCTCATTCACCATGGAGTCGGCTCTCCACTGTACGTAGTTCCAGTCCGGCAGCTTGCCTGCCTGCTGGACTTCATAGAAGAACATGGACTTTTGCTGTGCCTCTGCATAATTATACTTTGAGGCTGCCTGCGCGGGCGTTGATGCTGCGGTGAACGGCATCGCGGTACCCGTGAGCACGGCCGCGGAAATCATCGCGGCGAGCTTTTTGGATTTCATATGAAATTCCCCCTCTTAAAAATAAATGATAGAACGGTAAAATACGCCCTCTCGCATATGTTACCACTTATATCATACCACGAATGCCCTGCATTGTCAAGAGCGGCGAAAAAAGTATTTATTTTGCGTAATAGCTGCATTGTGCTGAAACAAACAGCCTGAGAACCAAGTCGTTCTCAGGCTGTCTGTTTTATGATTCGGTTTTCTTTCCGGTTTTGTTGTCCCTGAGCATTGCAATGAGCTTTTTCGGTGTCGGAATGCCGCCGCGATAGAACAGCATCATTTTATATATGGTCGCCGAAATCCAAACGAACAGTGCAACGGACAGAATCAGAACGGCAATGGAGATGAACGCCGTCAGCAGGGAGGACTTGCCGAGCATCAGCTCACTCGGATTCAGCAGCAGCGCCGTGAACGGGAAAATCCGCAGCCACACCGCGTCGGAAAGCATCGAATCCGGATCGCCCTCTGACGGGGAGCCGATGCAGAGGAAGAAGCTGACGATCAGCACGAGCACAAACACGATGTTGGTTTTGCCCAGGTCCTCGGCCTTTGTGGCAAGAGAGCCTGCAACTGCGCCGAGCGACAGATACAGCAGAAAGCCAAGTGCCAGAATCACGATCGCAAGAAGAATGCCGGAAAGCGAGAACAGTGAGCTGTTGTCGATGACCTCTGATACGGTGCGGACTGTTTCATTCGACGTATCCGGTGTGACCTGCTTTGCGATGAATACGCCGCCGAACAGACCGCCGAGCAGGCAGCCGATCCAGATTGCGATCTGAAGCACGGCTGCGGTTGCGGTTGCGAGCAGCTTGCCGCCCATGAGCGCGACCGGATGCACCGCCGTCAGAATTGTCTCGATCAGCTTGGAGTTTTTCTCCAGCATGACGCTGTTTGCCATGCTCTGCCCGTACAGAATGACCATCATGTAAATAATCATCAGCATCATGAACGGCAGCAGGAAGGAGAGAATCTTCTCCAGCGGATTCTGATTCTCCTCGCTGTCCTTCGCGGGATCGAGCTTCAGCTCAGATGTCTCGCCGGTGACCGGTGTGGAGAGCAGCATGACGGCTTCGGGCGTGAGCTGTGCCTTCTGCATCAGCACGACCGGAAATGCCGACTTTACAAAATCTGCGAAATCACTTGCTTTGCTGCGGGAGAGCTCCGAATTTTCCGGCAGATATACCGTGAGCATCAGGGACTCATCCGGCTTTGTGACGCGGAGAATGACGGTTGTATCCTTTTCCGTGACGGCTGCGGCCGCTTCGTCCATGCTCTTGTACATGGTGTAGGTGACTGTTTCGTAGTCGCCGGCCTCCTTGAGCACATTGTAGTCCGCATCGCCGTCTGTCTCATCGCAGACGAACACCGTCTTGACGGCTGACGCATCGTCACTGCCTCCGTCAGAGGAGGCTACAAGCAGGATCAGCGGAATGCCGACGAGCAGGAGCACTGCGATCAGAATTGTTGAGATCAGCCAGCCCTTTGCGGAACAGACCTGCTTCAGCGTGAATCTGTATACCCTGCCGATGCCGGCAAGCGGGTTCTTTTTCATGTTACTTGCATTTGACACGGCTCAGCCCTCCTTTCCCGCGCCGGCTTTTGCGGAGCTGCGGTTCTCGCGCAGCATGCGGATGAGCTGGGCAGGCTTGGGGAATCCGCCGCGGTAAAGCAGCATCATCCGGTAAACCGCGCCCGCGAGCTTTGCGAACAGATATACGGTAGCGGCCTGAATGACCAGTGCCAGCACAAAAATCAAAAGCGTAATCTTGCCGCAGATATAGTTCGGCAGCGCCGTAAAGATTGAAGTGACCGGGAACAGCGACACGAAATAATTGACTGTATCGCTCTGCATCATCGGGGTGAACGATGCAACGTAGTAGCCGATCAGCAGGAACAGCACAACAGCGATGCTCGCCTGCTGGGTATCCTCGGTTTTGGAGCAGCAGGAGCCGACAATGCCGCTGAAAAATGCCAGAATAAAGTATGCGAGCAGAATGCAGAGCAGCATGAGCACGACTGTGCCGGGATTGAAATGCAGCGCAGAGGTGTCAATGCCGAATGTCTTTGTGAAGGTTTCCGGCAGAAAGCTGACGTCGCCGGTCGATTTTGCGATGAAATAGGAAATCACAAAGCCGACTGCGATCAGGGCAATGCCGCCGAACACGAACAGTGTGACCGCAAGAATCTTGCCGGTCAGCAGAGCGGCCGGCGATACGCTGACAAGCAGCGATTCGACCAGCTTGGAGACCTTTTCTTCCATGCACTGCTGGAAGATGTAGCTCATTGCGAGTGCGGAGATCAGCACGATGGCATAGGAATAGAACAGATTGACCGTCATGTGCGTACTGGGATCGACGACCTGATCGTCGCCTTTCAGGTAGTCATCGACGGTCGAGACCTGCGAAAAGACGTTCAGGTTCATTGTGTCGATCTGTTCCTGCGAGACATTCATCGTGCGCATGATGCTCTGATGCAGGGCATCCTGAAGCACATGATTGAGCGTTTCGCAGTCCTTTTCGGAGATATCGCTGCCCTCGCCGTAGTAGCCCTGAATCCGGAAGCTCATTCCTTCCTCATCGCCGGTAATGAATGCGGCAACGGCAGTTTTGTCATCATGCAGCGTCTGACGCAGCGCATCCTTGTCGCCGTCGGAGGCATTGACCGTAATCGAGGCATAGCGTTCATCCGCAGTGATGTCGTCCTTTGTGATTTCAAATCCGGTGTTATTATAAAGGTACAGCGATTTGATGTCCGATGAGCTGACCTCGGAATCCTTCCCTGCAATCAGGCGGAGCAGCGGGATTGATGCGACTGAAAGTGCAAAGAGAATGATGATGAGGATGCGGACGGAGGTCGTTTTATAATGCTGCTGAACGGTATACCGGAAAACCGTTCCGGTTCCGCCGGTATTATTCTTCATGTACGTCGCCCACCTTTTCCACGAAGATCTCATGCAGGCTCGGCTCACGCAGCTCAAAGGTAATCAGGATGATGCCCTTTTCAACGAGTGTTTTCAGCAGGGAATTGGCCTGCGCCTCGCCGGTCACGCGGCACTGATAGGAGAAGCCGACCTCATTCAAAATGGTAATGCCGGCTGCTTCGATTTCGGGTTTGAGATTCTGCTCGGCCTTGATGAACAGATTGATGCGGCCGTAGCTTTTCTTGATATCCGCGAGATTGCCCTGCAAAACGGTTTTGCTGCGGTTGAGAATCGTCAGGTCGGTGCAGAATTCCTCGATCGTTGCCATCTGGTGACTGGACATGATGAGGTATTTGCCCTTTTCGATTTCCTCATGAATAATGCTTTTGAACAGATCGGTATTGACCGGGTCGAGGCCGGAGAGCGGTTCATCAAGAATGAGCAGCTCCGGGTCTGAGAGCAGCGCCAGCATGAACTGAATCTTCTGCTGGTTGCCCTTGGAGAGCTGATCGGCCTTTTTCGGCTTCACGGGCTTTTTGCCCTCCTGCTTCGGATAGAGGTATTCGGTTGCCTCCAGCCGCTCCGCCCAGTATTCGATGCGCTTTTTCGCTTCGCTTTTTGAAACGCCGCGCAGTGCAGCAAAATACAGGAGCTGATCCATCAGTGTGTTTTTCGGATAGAGGCCGCGCTCCTCCGCAAGATATCCGACATTGCAGTTCCGGAGCGTCAGCGGAGCGCCGTTCCATTCGACCGTGCCGCCGTCCTTTGCGAGCATGTTCAGAATCATGCGGATGGAGGTCGTTTTGCCTGCACCGTTTGTTCCGAGCAGCGCATATACGCCCGGCTCATCCATACGGAAGCTGAGATGATCGACGACCACCTTTTCACCGTATTTTTTGAATAAGTCTGTTACGAGAAAGCCCATTGTGTTGAATTCCTTTCCGGGTGCAAAATGATACAATTCGTCACCCTGTGAATATTTTATCACATTTCAAAAGAAAAGAAAAGGCCGTCTGAACGGATTTATGCATTTTATCAAGGAACCCGATTCCGAATGTTTGCATTTTAGGGATTATCCCCGATTTTCCGGAAAGGCACAGAGAAATTTGTGCAAAATCGGCATTTTTGAGAAAAATCCTTGACGAACTGCCCGATTTGTGGGATAATAAGAACACTGCGGCTTCTGCACCGCAGCATTGATTCGCTGATTTACGGAGGGTAACAACATGCACCTTGAAATAATGCTGCCGGTGCTGCTGGCGGCTGAGGAAAGCGGCGGACTGGCGAAAAAACTGGTCGGCATGATGGGCGGACTGCCCCCGATGCTCATTATCTTCCTGATCTCGATGATCCCGATTCTGGAGCTGCGCGGCGGTCTGGTTGCGGCGGCGGTTCTGGGCATTCCGATGTGGAAGGCAATCGGTATCTGCGCGATCGGGAATATCATCCCGATTCCGTTTATCCTGCTGTTCATTGAGAAAATTCTGATCTGGATGGAGCACTGCAAAATCGGCTGGATGAACCGGCTCGCACTCTGGCTCAAGGACAGGGCGCTCGGCGAAAAATCACAGAAAATCCGGAAATATGAATTCGTCGGACTGCTGCTGTTTGTCGGTATTCCGCTGCCGGGAACGGGTGCTTGGACGGGCAGCCTGATCGCATCGCTGCTGCATGTCGAGCGGAAAAAATCTGTGCCGGCGATCTTCCTCGGACTCGTGCTAGCAACAATCATCATGTGCATCATTACTTACGGCATTCCCGCATTGGTCAAGGCATTCTGAATACATAACAGGGAGGCTGAACGCAGTGTCAGCCTCCTTTCGTTTGCCGGGAAAGGCATCGCGATGCGATGATTAACGGGAAACGGCAGTGATAGCCTTTTGCGCTCTTGTACTGTGCGATGATGTCACAGGGTACGTATCTGCGCGGCCGATTTGTACAGCCGTACAGATTATGTTGCGCTCGGAGCAATATTGTCATTATGCTGCTGTCGGAATTATCATTGTTCTCAGAAAAGAAATGGTTTCGTTATCCATACTGCCGAAAATCACACCGGATGATTGACAAAAGTGCCCGAATCCGGTATACTAATGATATAGAATGCGGAATTATTGCTGCAGAATTCAAAAATAAAACAGTTCAAAGGAGAATCGGCCATGCGGTTTGCTGTTGCACAGTCCGGCGGCCCGACTGCCGCGATCAATGCATCGCTTGCGGGTGTTTACGAGGCTGCAATGGATATTCGGAGAAAGCTGGAGGCGGACGGCTCACCGGAGAAAATTGAAATCTTCGGCGTCATGCACGGTGTGCAGGGGCTGCTCGACGGAAAGCTCATCAACCTGGAGGATACCCTCTCCGACCCGATGAAGCTGGCGCTTCTGAAAAAGACACCGGCCAGTGCGCTGGGCTCCTGCCGGTTCCGGCTTCCCGCTCCCGGCACGGATGAATCCATGTATGAGACCCTGCTGGATGTCCTCAACCGGAACCGCATCGACGCACTGTTTTACATCGGCGGCAATGACTCGATGGACACGGTCGCGAAGCTGAGCGAATGGCTGACGAAAAAGGGCAGCCCGATCCGCGTGATCGGCGTGCCGAAAACGATCGACAATGATCTCGTCGGTACAGACCATACGCCGGGCTTCGGCTCTGCGGTGAAGTACCTGATGACAACCATGTCAGAGATTCTGCGTGACTGCTCGGTCTATCAGGTGCAGTCGGTCACGATCGTTGAGATTATGGGGCGCGATGCCGGCTGGCTGACGGCATCGACCTGCCTGCTCCGCAGAAACGGCGAGCAGGCGCCGCACTTCATCTATCTGCCGGAATCGGAATTCACGGTTGCACAGTTCCTTTCCGATGTCCGTGAGGCACTGAAAACGCACCGTTCGGTCGTCTGCGCCGTATCGGAGGGCGTTTCGCCGCCGGATGCTGCACTGTTTCGCTCCGGCGAAAACGATGAATTCGGCCATGCATATCTCTCCGGAATCGGCAAATATCTGGAAAAGCAGGTGCAGCAGCGCATCGGCTGCAAGGTGCGATCTGTTGAGCTGAATATCATGCAGCGCTGCTCGGCACATGTTGCCTCCTATACCGATCTGCTGGAGGCAGAGCGCTGCGGCATTCATGCCGGCTGGCTCGCTTACTCCGGACAGAGCGGCGTGATGGTCAGCATGCAGCGCAATCCGGATGCGTATAATTACGAGATTACCTTCACGGAGATTCCCGCCGCCGAGGCTGCAAACCAGATCAAGACCTTCCCGAAGGAGTGGATTACCCCGGAGGGCAATCAGGTGCGGGATGCGGCGATCGGCTATTTCCTGCCGCTGATTCAGGGTGAGGTTTATCCGGATATGCGCAACGGCATGCCCTCGCATTTCCAGTTTGAATAAGAAATCGCTGTGCGATGATACAGGAAGGCTCCGCCTCAGACCGGCCAAAGGGTTTATGCCCTTTTTGCTGGTTTGGACGGAGCCTTTATTTATTGTACAGCGATGCTGCGTATTATCTGCGGCGTCCGCCGCCGCCAAAGCCGCCTCCGCTGGGGCCGCCGAAACCGCCTCCGCCGGTGACACCGCCGCTGCCGGAGGTCACGAGCGTACCGCCGGTGCAGGTGCCGTCGGTTCCCCAGCCGTCGTCATTGAGCGTGCCGGAGTAGGTACCGCCGGTGTAAACCTGATAGCCGTCGGACATGCCGTTTGCGCTGAATACGATGCCCTGTGCATCCTTCGGCGTTTTCAGGGCGCCCAGCACATTGCCGTCTGCATCGGTCACGGTAATCAGCGTGCCGGCTTTGGCATTGAGCGAGGCCGAGCCGATATAATTGCTTTCCGGTGCTTCCACCATGCCCGTTGAGCCGACTGCGATCAGTGTGCCGCCGGTGACGGTGATTTTGTTCTGATTGTCGCCGCTGTCGAGGGGGCCGTTTCCGTTGCTTGTCGGGCCGCAGACAATCACTGTGCCGCCGGTCATCGTGATATTGCCGTTGGAATCCAGACCGTCGCCGTTTGCATTGACATAGACATAGCCGCCGCTGATATTCAGCTCGCCGGAGCCGTTCATCATACCGAAGCCGCCGCCGCTTCCGTCAGACGCATTAAAGCCGTCGTCCGAGGCCTGCACGCGGATCTCTCCGCCGCTGACCGTAATATCTGCGGATTCGATGCCCTCATAGGATTCCGAGATTGTCACATTCGCATGCTGCCCGACAGACACAGAGCTGTCGCCGTGAATGCCGTCGTCGCCCGCTGCAAGCTCCAGAACCGCATCGCCGGTGATGATGATATCACTGTTTGCATGGAGCGCGTCGTCTGCGGAATTGACCTTGACCGTGCCCCCGCTGACCGTCAGGATCGACGCTGCCTTCATGCCCTTCATGCTGGTGCTGTCGGTGGAGGAATCAGCCGAAGCGGTGAGGGTATAGTTTGCCATCGGCATGAAATCGGTGCCGCCGAAATCTTCGTCACTGAAGTCCCCGCCGAAGTCTCCGCCGCCGAACCCGCCGCCGAAGCCCGCGTCAGGCATCTCCCCGCCTCTGCCGCGGCCGCCTCTGCCGCCGAAGCCGCCCTCGGTACCGTTGCCCATGTCTCCGCCGAATCCGCCGAAGCCGCCGGGGCCGCCGCCGCCGAACATGCCGTTATCCGTGTGCGTACCGGCATTTTTCGTGCCGCCGCCTGCGGTGATATCGAGGTCGCCGCCGGTTACGGTCAGTGCCGCAGCGGAATCAATGCCGTCCTGCTGTGCGTCGATGACAGCGCTGCCGCCCTCGATCAGCACATAGCCCTTGCCGTCCTCATCGGCGGTCGAGGTCTTGATGCCGTCGCCGCCGGCCGTGATGTTCAGGCTGCCGTCATGCAGCAGAACGGAGTCGTTGCCGCGGATGCCGTGGTTCACGGCTGTGACCGTAATGCTGCCGCCGACGATGCGAAGATCATCCTTGCTGTGAATGCCGTTGTTGGAATTGCCGCTGACGGTCAGTGCGCCGCTGCCGTTGATCGTCAGATCGTCCTTCGAGGCGATGCACGCTGCGGGAACATCGGAACTGTCCGCATCGCTGACAGCCTGTGTCTTTGCATCGGAGAGCGTGTTCTCCGTGCCGTCCGCAAGCGTGATGACGGTCTTATCCGCCTGAAGCACCGTGATCGGTGCGCCGGTGCTGCTGCTGATCGTCACGCCGTTCAGCACGAGATGCACCTTTTCGGCGCTGTCTGCGAGATTGATGACGATTCTGCCGTCATGCAGCGTACCGGAAAGGACATAGGTTCCGCCCTTTGTAATCGTAATGACGCCGCTCTCAACGGTCAGGCCGTCCGTGCCGGAGGGCGTGACGGTATCCCCGTCGAGCGCGATGGAAACGGCGCTGTCATCCCATGTTGTGTTGAGGTCGGCCTTGCTCAGCTCAACTGCCGATATGACAGCAGAACTGTCAGCAGCGGAGAGGGGCTCGCCGCTGACTGTCTGTGCCGTAACTGCTGCGGATTTTTCTTCCGCATTCGCTTCTGCTGTCATTGTGATCTGCGTGCCGCTTTCGGCCGCTGTACTGCCGGATGTTTGTTCCTTCTGTGCGCAGCCCGCGGCTGACGCAAAGCAGGCGAGCGCGGAAAGAATCATAAAGTATTTTTTCGGGATCATCATAGTAGCTTTCCTTTCTGCCGTATATTCGTGCGCCTCGCCATTTTCCCGGAGTTTTCTCTATGCTCCCAGTATAGCGGATAAATATGGGCGATGTGTGAAAGTCCGGCGAAATACGATTGAGCGAAAACTGAAAAAGTATAAGCAAATCTTCCGGTATTTTTCGCATTTCAGCTTGAAAATCTGAAAGACTTTCTAAAGATTGCCGGCTTTTTGTCTGTATCACACAAAAACAGACGGCAATTTTCAGCGTTTTAACATTAGAAATCTTGTCCGGTTTATGATATAATAAGGATAACAACGGGATTTGCCCGGTGCGGCACAGAATCGCACCGCCGCCACTCTGACAGGAGGTGTTATCCATGAAACAGAAAAAATTGCTTTCGCGGCTGACAGCCGGCATCTGTTCCGCTGCGCTCATATGCTCTGCGCTGCCGTCATCGGCCTTTGCCGCATCGGTTTCCGCAGATGCATCCGATGCAATCCGCATGGCATGGACGAATTTCGCCGGCTCCGTCAGCCTCAGAAGCTACGAGCTGACGATCGACGAAGCGGCTAAGCTCTATTATGAGGCTTTATATACCGATTCAAACTGGTTCTATGTCAATTCCTCGTTTTCGTATTCTACCACATGGAGCGGCAAGGTCGATCGGATCGCGATCAAGTACTATTATGATCCGTCCGATGTCCCGGCCATGCGCAAGGAGCTCGATCAGCGGATCAGCGGGATCATCGCCGGCATCCATCCCTCATGGAGTGAAGCAGAGAAGGTGCTGTATCTGCACGATACCTTGGTTGACTTCTGCGAATATGACTTTACTTATACGTATGCAGACGCATATGCGGCGCTGGTCAGCGGATGCGCAGTCTGTCAGGGCTATGCGCTCGCGATGAACCTGCTCTGCCGGGAGGCCGGGATTCCCTGCTATTCACTGACCTGCGACAGCCTCAATCATATCTGGAATGTCGTGCAGATCGACGGGGAATGGTATCAGCTCGATGCGACAAATGATGATTATGCGCCGGATATGATCGGCCACTCGCTGCATAACTATGTGCTGTGCAGCGATGAGTATATGATGAACGACTATTACCACGGCGCGGATGACTGGAATTACTATTCGGAAGGACAGAAGATTACATGCAGCAGTTCCAAATATGAGGATGCCTTCTGGACATCGTCGCTGGACACCGCGGAGTTCATGCCGGACGGCACCTTCCTGCTTGCGCAGTCGAATGATCCGGACAAAACAAGCTCGGCTGCACAGATCCGTGCGGAATTCGTCCGCGGCAGTCTTTCGGTGCCGCTTCAGTCGCTCGGAAGCGTCAGCGCAAGCTGGCGCACGCCGACCGGTTCAATCTATACCGCCTGCTATACCGTCAGTGATGTGTACAATGACAAGATCTATTATCATACCTCGTGGACGGTATATGCAATACCGCTTTCCGGCGGAACCGCGGAGGCGGTCTATACGCTGACCGATGCGGAAAAAGCACTGGGCAGCATCTACGGCATCAGCATTGATGACAGCACCGGAATCCTGACCTATCAGATCATGAAGCAGGCGGATTTCCCCGATACGGAGAATCCGAGCATCGACAAGACATTCCATACGATTCAGCTTGAAATGCCGGTCATCACGACCACCACCGCGACTGAAACAACCACCACTACGACCGAGACAACCACTACCGCGACTGAACCAACAACGACTGAGCCGGATACAACGACAACGGCATCCGATACGACAACTACAACCACATCGGATACAACAACTGCTACCACCACGCCGGATACAACCACCACAACGACCTCTGCGACAACGACTGCAACGACCGCAACCACTACCACTACCACTACCACCACTACAACGTCCACCGCAACAACAACATCTTCTGCCACGACGACTTCCACTACGGCGACTTCTACCACCACAACTTCTGCGACAACCGAAAAAACTGCAACATCCACGAGCAAAACTACGACCACCACAACGACCACCACAACGACCACAACGACCACAACAACCACCACAACCAC
>JAFXZM010000047.1 GCA_017541275.1 Oscillospiraceae bacterium
GGCGGCGGTGCGGGACGCTCCGGGCGCGGCGGAGGCGGCGGTGTCACATTCTGATTCGCATACATGCGGAACAGCTCCTCCCGGTAACGGCGGGCGGTATCTTCAAACTCCTGACGGTTCATTCTGCAAAACCTCCTGAACATGCGTAGTGTTGTATTCTATGTCCGGGAGAGCAAAAGTATGAAAAAAGACAGGTGCTCAGCGCACCTGTCTTTTGGTGTTTGCGGAAAAGGGTTCAGTCGATCTCGACTGCAACCTTCCGGTTTTCGCGGGCAGCGCCTGCACGCATCAGCGTGCGGATCGCCTTTGCAATTCTGCCCTGCTTGCCGATGACACGTCCCATGTCATCCGGCGCGACGGTGAGATGCAGGACGCTGACGCCCTCCTCATTCACCTCGTCCTCCGTGATCTGAATCGCAGTCTTATCCGTGACCAGACCTTCTACGATCGCATATAACAGTTCTTTCATGCAATACTCCCAAAAGTGTGATGATTCTGCTGGCGGGATGCCGGTCAAACGATTACAGCACGCCCTCCTTCTTCAGGATCACGCGAACGGTATCGGTCGGCTGAGCGCCGTTTGCAAGCCATGCCTTTGCCTTCTCGGCATCAACGGTGACTGCGGACGGATCTCTGGTCGGATCGTAGGTGCCGATCTCCTCGATGAAGCGGCCGTCTCTCGGATATCTGCCGTCAGCGACGACGATACGGTAGAACGGAGCCTTCTTTGCACCCATTCTTCTCAGACGAATCTTAACTGCCATTGGTATTTCACCTCCAAAAATTGATATCATTGTAATATATTCCACGCAAATGAAACATTGCGATGAAAACGGGTTACCGCTCGGTCGGGCCGAAGATCCAGTGATACAGCAGCCAGCCGCCGATCGCGATCATAACGCCGCCCATGACGACAAACATGATCCGCTCGGATTTCCTGCTGACCTGCGGATTATCCGGGATTTTTCCTGCGATGCCCTTGATGACCATGACCAGGCCGCCGATCAGGAATACAGCCGGCACCGTCAGCTCAAACCAGTGCATAAACCGATCCAACATAGGCAGCACCGGTTCAAAGGTCTAACAGCAGCAGCAGTCCGGCACCGGTCAGCAATCCACCAAGCACCATATAGAACAGTCGGGTCTTTTCCCGGCCGAACAGCTCTGTCATAAAGCGCATCCTCCAGCCCAAAAAGAACCAGTCCCAGTCACGCCAGCTCGGAATCAGCAGAAACAGGCCGGCAAACAGGCATCCAAAAGCAGTTGCATTCATAGTAAATACCTCTGTGCAATATCATAATACGGATGATTGTTCAGAACTTCGGAAAGCCGCCGCCCTTCATATTTTCCATCATTGCGGGGTCGAGCTTCGGCATTTTGCGCCGGCCGAACAGACCTCTCGGTCCCTTGCCGACCTTCTTCATCATTTCCTGCATCTGCTCAAACTGCTTCAGCAGGCGGTTGATATCCTGCACCTGCATACCGGAGCCCTTGGCGATGCGGCGCTTGCGGGAGGGATTGATGATCGAAGGCTTTGCGCGCTCCTCCGGGGTCATTGAGGTAATGATCGCCTCAACGCGGACAAAAGCCTTTTCGTCGATGTCGATGTCATTCAGCTTGCTTCCGACGCCCGGCACCATGGACACCAGCTTTTTGAGGTCGCCCATTCTGGCGATCTGCCGAAGCTGTGCAAGCAGGTCGTTCAGGTCAAACTGATTCTTCGAGAGCTTTTTGGTAAGGCGCTCCGCCTCCTGCTTGGTGTAGACGTCCTCCGCCTTTTCAATCAGCGAGAGCACATCGCCCATGCCGAGGATACGGGAGGCCATACGGTCGGGGTGGAACTGCTCAAATTCATCGAGCTTTTCGCCCATGCCGACGAATTTGATCGGCTTGCCGGTAACGGACAGAACGGACAGTGCCGCGCCGCCTCTGGTATCGGAATCGAGCTTCGACATCAGCACGCTTGTAATGCCCAGCGCATCATCGAATGCCTTTGCGACGGTGACGGCATCCTGACCGGTCATCGCATCGACGACGAGCATAATCTCATTGGGCTCCGTTTCGCGCTTGATATCCTTCAGCTCATCCATGAGCTTTTCGTCAATATGCAGACGGCCGGCGGTATCGAGGATCACAACGTCGTGGTTGTTGTCCTTTGCATAGCGCAGACCCTTTTTCGCGATCTCGACCGGATTGATCTGTCCCAGCTCAAAGACCTTGACCTCTGCCTTCTGGCCGACAATGACGAGCTGGTCGATTGCGGCCGGACGGTAGATATCGCAGGCGACAAGCAGCGGGTGATGTCCCTCTTTTTTGAGCAGCTTCGCCAGCTTTGCGGCATGGGTTGTTTTACCGGAGCCCTGCAGACCGCAGAGCATGATGACGGTCGGGGGCTTGGAGGCCATATTCAGGCGGGAGTTGCCGTTGCCCATGAGCGAGACAAGCTCCTCATTGACGATCTTGATGACCTGCTGTGCGGGTGTGAGGCTTGCGAGAACCTCCTCACCGACGGCGCGCTCCGAGACCTTCTTGACAAAGTCCTTGACGACCTTATAGCTGACGTCTGCTTCGAGGAGTGCGAGCCGCACCTCCCGCATGGCTTCTTTGACGTCGGCCTCGGTCAGCTTTCCGCGGCCTCTCAGCTTTTTGAATACTGCGCCGAGCTTTTCGGACAATCCCTCAAATGCCATACGCTGACGGCTCCTTTCCTGTTATCGTATATCATGACCGCAGATGCGGTATTCTGTGTATTCAGCGGAACAGTGCCGCACCTCTGCGGGCGGCCTCCGCGATCTGTTCGCCCTGTGCGGGGGGGAGCGCACTGCTCAGCGCCTCGATCTCCTCAAACACGGCGCGTGCATTTTTCAGCCTTTGTGCGACGCCCATCTGCGCTTCGAGCGCCTCCAGACGGCGTTCGCCGCGGCGGATGCTGTCGAACACGGCCTGCCGGGAGATTCCCAGCGGCTCGGCCAGCTCCGAGAGCGAAAGGTCTTCGTCATAGTAGCCCTCCAGCAGCGCACGCTGTTTTTCGGTCAGCAGGCTGCCGTAGCAGTCCAGCAGCAGCACAAAATCCAGATTTTTCATTTGTTTCTGCGCCGCCTTTCTGCTGTCATGGTCTGAGCCTTTGCACCAGCCTCCCTATTATAGCAGACTTTCCCCTCTTTGTCAAGGGCTTTTTCGCTTTTTGCGGGATTTTCTTCGCGAAAAACAGAACGCCCGCCGACGAGAGTCGGCGGGCAGGAGTTATGTTCCGATTCTTTCCATATTATTCAGCATTTCCCAAAAGTCGTCTGTGTAATTATATGGTGAAGATTCAGTTTCAAATAAGCGAAATTTAATTAACGAATTGCTTTCTTCAATATATAGAATCACATATGTAGTTAAATTGAGAATATTATTATGGCTCGAATCCGTACAGGTATCCTGATAGTAAATACCGCGCATCTGAGCAAAACAGACTTCTTCCGCAGGAGTTTCTAAAACATGCCCTAAATCCCCTATTTTGTTGTAGTAGTCTATCTCACTTTGAACATATTGATCTTTGTCGTTGATAAACGCTTCTGCTGAGGCATAATCTGAATCTTCCGAGTTTATCATTAGGCTTGTTATCGGAAATGCGTTTTCTTGTGCGTTGAATACGACGAGACTGAATATATAATTAGGATCTCCCCAGTATTTCGGCATAGACAGCCGCAAGTTTGTATATGAATAGCTTGTATTGGTTTGTTCGTTGTATTCGCGGCGCATTGTCTGCCTGCTGCGCATGGCAGCAACTTTTTCGGAAGGAGTATTTGCACCGGAAGGAGTATTTGCGCCCGGCGCAGGGTCAGACTGCACGTTTTCGCTGGATTGCGGAGACGCGGGAACATCGGCCGGAGTATATTGCTCGCCTTGATTGACGGCAGACTGCTGAATTGGCTGTATGATTTCGCTTGTATATGTAGCTTCGGAGGACAAAGTTGTTGTTTCTGTGGCAGCGGTTTCCGTAACGGTTATTTCTGTCGTTGTTGTAGTTACAGTTGTTAGGGTGGTTTCGGCTTGTGCGTCTGTGGTGCTTACTTCGCTTTTTGATTCGCTGGGAACTGCACTTTCGCCAGTTTTATCGGATTGATTTCCGCAGGCATTCAAGGAACACAATGCAGGAATAATCAACAAAACAGCAAGTATCAAACGATTACGCTTTCTCATAGTATCCCTCCTGCCGGCAGTATTTCATATTGTCTGATACGGCGTTTGATTTGTGATTCTATGTTTATCCTATCATATAATATGTATGTTGTCAACAAAAACACTGAGATTCTCCTCCTTGCACAACTGCGGTTCTTTCGCGTTATGCAGAATCCACAAGGGCAATATGGACAAAAACTGAGCGCCGCAGTTTCCCCGCTCAGATTTCAGTCTGAACAAGAGAGGAATATGTTATTGTATAATGAGGGAGAGAAAACTCTTGTTTTCTCTCCCCCAAGCCCTCTCTTTTCGCGCTTTTGAACGCAAAAAGAATTTCGCGCTCTGCGGAGCGCGACGAGGGCTCTGCCCTCGACCCGCGAGCTTTTTGAAAGAAAGCAAACGCCAGCAAAGCTGACGTACCAAAAGCTTTAATTTGGGTTTCCCGGCAAAACAAGCCGCCCGATTCGCACCGGGCGGCTGCTGTTATGTGTTATTATGCCTTGAACATATAGCGGAAGAACGTGTAGAACATCGGAGTACCGACGCGGTTGTCGTGATCCGCGCCCTGAACCTCAAGCCAGACATTCGGAACACCGTTCGAGTCAAAGATCTGATGATACTGCTTCGGGAAGGTACCGACGACGCTGTCATTCGTACCGCCGCCGATCATCAGGATATACGGTGTGTCGCCCGAATTGAACTTCAGGTCTGCATCGGTCAGTCTGCGGGTGCGCTCCAGATTGTAGCTGCCGAGATGGTTCCTGATGAAGTTATCGCTTGCCGGAACGATGCCGGGTGCAGGAGAAGCTGCGCAGACATAGCCGAACTTATCGGGGCAGACCAGACCGCAGTAGATCGACTCTCTGCCGCCCATGGAGAAGCCGGCGATGGCCGTGTGATCGCGGCCGGTATAGACAGACCAGTGCTCCTCAACATAAGGCATCAGGCTCTCGGTCAGGTCAAAGACAAAATCGTCGTAATGATCCATGGTGTCCATGTTCATGCCGGTCATCATGCTCGGGCTGCCGGTCACATTGGGATCTGTATACATCTGCGTAAAGATGATGATAAACGGCTCCGCCTCACCGCTCTTGATGAGGTTAGAGGCCATTTCCGTAACGCTCCAGCCGGTCGTCATGCTGCCCTCGTCGCCGAAGATGCCGTGATTCATATAGAGGACATTATACTTCTTCGATGCGGAATAGTCCTCCGGCAGCCAGACGTTTGCGCCCTTGTTATGGCCGGCCTTCTTGGACATATATTCAAAATGTGTCACCTTTCCGGAACCGCCTGACTTGACATTATCGGGGACATTGAGTGTCAAGGCTTTGCTCACCTCTGCCATATATTCCTTCGGATCTGCGTGTCCGCCGGGTCCGGGGTTTACGGTCGTGGTGGTGGTCGTCGTTACCGTAGTGGCGGTTGTTGTCGTCGTTGTATACTTTCCGGGGTTCAGCACGCGGCGCTTGAGCAGCGTCAGATCCGAAGCATTGAGCGTGCTGTTCTGATCCATGTCTGCATTTGTGACATTGATTTCGCGGACGTTCTTGCCGATCAGGTAATCGCGCAGCGCATAAACGTCGCTGCTGTCAACGGTGCCGCTGCCGTCCACATCGCCGGGCAGAACCGGATCCGGCGGCGGAACCTCCCCTCCCGGGGCGGTAATCAGGATGTTGTCGATAAAGAAATCGCAGGACGAGGTATCGGTCTCAAAATAGAGAACCGGATTGCTTCCCTCTTTGATCGTGTACGTTTCGGCAAGCGTCGTCCACATGCCCGCGGCAACATCCACGGTTGCAAACGTATCATAGGTTGCGCCGCCCATGCCGCTGCCGTCATACTGTACGGTGGCCTTGAACTTGACCGGCGCAAGCTCATCGCGCTGCATGATGCTCGCCTTGATGAGGAACTCACTGCCGGGCTGGAATGCCGAATCCGTCAGTGCATAGGAAATGCCGTTCCAGGAGTCTGTTCTCCCGGTTACGGCGGCTGATTTGCTGCCGGAGGCGGAAACATCCGAGGTCAGCTCGACCTTTACGCCGCCGGAGCCGCGTGCCGACCATCCGTCCAGGCCGCTTTCAAAGTCGGCGCTGACAATCGGCCGGGTGGCTGCATTTGCGGGAAACGCCGTACTGAGCGTCGCCGCCATGCAGACCGCAAGAAGTGCTGAGAGTGCTTTTTTCATAACAGATACATCCTTTCAATTTGGTCTCCCCCCTGAAATGAAAGAATCACGCTTTATTTTGTCTGAACGTGAGCATATCTGCCTATTGTATCTATTCTACATTATAGCAATTCACCCCGGCTTTTGTATATGCATTTTTCTTAGAAAACATGGACAAAATGAATCTTTTTCGTTCAGAATACAGCTTATGTTCTCATATTCCGGCGTCATTCACCTTCTTTCGCGGAAAATGTGAGACATCAGTGCTTTGCATGCTTGTGTATGTGCCGAAATGCCGCAGCACCAAGCAGTGCAAGAACGGCCGCCAACGCACCGAGCCGGATGCGCAGCAAAACAAGCTGCTTCTCATATTTCGCGGCAAGCTGCACCTCCGGATTGACAATATGAGCCCCGAGCTGTTCGAGCGATGCAGCATCCGGCTCGGTCATGCAGACGCGCAGTTCATCCGCATCATGCAGCTCTGCGGCGCTTGCCGTCATGACTGCCAAAGGCTGACCGTCCGGCAGAGCGTCCGTGCGGATAATCTCAGCAGAAAACGGTTTGCCGTCCAGTGTGCCGCGAGCCTGCGCCGTGCTCTGTGCCGCATCACCGCAGAATGCTGAAAACGCCGCCGCATTCGCCCAGATGACGCGCCCCTGCTCCGTGATGCCGTAGCAGTCGGAAAGATACGACGCTGAAAGCAATGTCACGGTCATTATGCTGTTATCCTGCATCAGAGCCGCCTTTCTCTGCCGGCTGTAACCCTTTACAGCATCATTCTGCGCAAGCTGCGGCAAAAGCAAATCAGACCCCTGCGGCAATGTGCAGATGTATTCGGCCGGCGCCCGCAGAATGGCCGCATATCCCGCGGCAGCGTGAATGCAGTATCCGATCATCATAATCGCCAATGCCAAAAGCATGACCGCCGCCTTGATGCTGTCAGACTGCCGCCAGAGCCGCAGCAGCTTCATGGCTGCACCCGCTTTCTGCGCCGGAAAATCAGATAGGCCGTCAGCAGCAGAATGCCGCCGCCGATGCCTGCCATAATCCAGAGCCAGTTGTTCGGCGATGCCTGCTTCGGTTCCGCCGGACGCCCGGAAAACGGCGATTTCAGCATGAGCGTGAAATCCTGTGCTTCCGTCTGCTCGGTGCCGGATGCATCCTCATAGGTGAACACAATCTGCCCCGATGTTTCGCCGTACATCTCCGCGCCGCGCTTTGAAGTCACCTGCACATTCAGCACGCTTTCTGCGGATGTGCCGCCGCTGATGCTGCCGAGAAATGCAGTGCCCTCCGGTATCAGGCCGTCACAGGTCAGCTCCGCACGGACATTCTGTGCCGCCGCAGCACCCAGATTGATTGCCTGAATATGCAGCTCCAGCCGGTCGGATACGATCGCTTCTGACGGCAGAACAACAGCCGGGAACTCCATTCTGACCGGCTGCGCGACCGATAACCGGACATTGCCGCTGCCTGCTCCGTTAAGCCCCTTGCCGTATGCAAAATCAAATTGCAGCGGCAGAGTATATGTTCCGGCGGCTGCATCCGGTGCTGCCTGACAGACATATACCGCTTCAAATTCCGCATCGGCGGCAACCTGTTCAAAGTACAGCGTATCGGCGCTTTGCAGCGAAAACGGCGCGGCTGCGGAAGCGGTCAGCGTCAGGTTTTGCAGAGCTTCCGTGCGCGAGGTGTTTTTCAGCGTAATATGCAGCTCGGCGGATTCGCCCGCCTGCATGCTGCCGCCCGCAATGCTCTGCACCAGAATTTTCGGCATCAGAATCACCGGCTCCTCCTTGGGCTCGGTCTGCACAGGCTCGGCTGTCTGCGCATTCGGGTCAATGCCGTCCGTGATATTGACATAAACCGTATATGCGCCGAAATCCGCGACCTGAAGCATCACCGGATAACAGCCGTTGACACGGTCTCTGTACATTGCAAGCCAGAATTCAGCCAGATAAATCTCATGCGCACTGCCGTCTGTATCGGTATGCACGGCAAGCGAAACGGTCTGCTCATAATTCTTCACGACAAACGGCGAACCCGGCTCCAGTCCGACAGATACTCGCACAGAGTCCGGCTTTTCTGCGCTCTCACAGCAAAGCGGCAGAACGATCACGGCATAATCACCGTCGATCAGCGGCTCATAGCCCTGCGCATAGCTCTGCTGCATATTCGCATAAATATGCGCGTTGTCAATCAGCAGAACCGGCGCGGATGCCGGGACGGATTCCGGCAGATCGGTCTGCTCCGGCAGATCCTCGGCAGATACCGGAATACACAGCAGACACGCGCAAATCAATGCGGCAATCATCTGAATGAATCTCATGAATTCTGCACCTCCATTTCATGTACATGATCGCAAAGCGCACGGATGTCCTCGGCATTGTGGCTTGCAAGGAGAATCGTTTTGCCCTGCGCTTTCAGTTCCAGCAGCAGTGCGCGCATCTCCGCGACCGCCTTTGCATCAAGCGCATTGAACGGCTCATCGAGAATCAGCACATCGGGATTTTCCATGATCGCCTGCGCGATACCGAGCCGCTGCCGCATTCCGAGCGAGTATTTTGACACCGATTTTCGCCTAGCATCGTACAGTCCGACGCGCCGCAGCGTATCCATGATCTCCGCTTTGCCGATGCGCCCGCGCAGTGCCGCAAGCGTCCGCAGATTGCGGTATCCGGACATCGCCGGAAGAAAGCCCGGTGTCTCGATAATCAGACCGAGACTCTGCGGAAAATCGCAGTCTTTGCCGATGCGCATGCCGCCGACCGTGATCTCGCCTTTTTCCGGCCGCAGAAATCCGCAGATGCACTTCATCAGGACGGTTTTGCCGCTGCCGTTGTTCCCGACAAGCCCCGCGATTTCGCCGCGGCTGACTGTCAGGGAGACATCGTGCAGCACGGTCTCCTTCCCGAAGGATTTATAGACA
>JAFXZM010000048.1 GCA_017541275.1 Oscillospiraceae bacterium
AAGTCCGGTATGACCTTCCCGGCAGCACTTCGTTCTATTCTGCGTCAGGACCCTGACGTCATCATGATCGGTGAGATGCGTGACGGCGAGACCGCCGAAATCGGTATCCGCGCCGCTATCACCGGACACCTCGTTCTTTCCACGCTGCATACCAACGACGCAGCATCTACCATTGTCCGTCTGATCGACATGGGCATTCCGGCATACATGGTCGCATCCTCGCTGATCGGCGTTGTCGCACAGCGTCTGGTCAAGGTTCTCTGCCCGAAGTGCAGAAAGCAGAGAATGTCTACTCCGGAGGAGAATGACCTGATGCATATTGACCACTCCGTTCCGATTTACGATGCAGTCGGCTGCACAGAGTGCGGCGGCGGCTACCGCGGCCGTACCGCAATTCATGAGATCATTCAGTGCTCCGGCAATATCTCCACGCTGATCGCAAACGGCGCCAGCACCGAAGAGCTGGAGCGTCAGGCGCGTGCAAACGGAACAAAGCTGCTGCGTGATAACGTGTCTGATCTGGTGCAGCAGGGCGTCACGAGCATGGACGAGCTGGTTCGTGTTACATACGCTGTGTAAACAGTCATATCAAGAAGAAGAAACGGAGGATTCATTACCATGCCTACTATTGTCGTCAACAAAATCCTGAACGATGTGCGTGCGCTCGGCTGTTCCGACCTGCACTTCACCTACGGCATCTGCCCGGTTGTCCGTCTGCACGGCCAGCTGCGTAAGATGAGCAGCTACCCGGAAATGACCGATGAAATGATCGCGGAGATCGTCGAGCAGATGACGAACGAAATGCAGCGTGCGAACGTCAGAAAGCGCGTTGATACGGACTTCTCGTATGTGACACCGGCCGGCTTCCGTCACCGCTGCAACATCTTCCACCAGCGTGACCATATGGCAATCGCAATCCGTCTGCTGCGCAATGACATCCCGACACTGGACGACCTGTTCATGCCGCCTGTCATGGCAGAATTCGCAATGCGTCCGCGTGGCCTTGTGCTTATCACCGGCCCGACCGGTTCCGGTAAGTCCACTACGCTCGCCGGCATGATCGACTATGTCAACTGCAACAAGAGCGCCCACGTTATCACGATTGAGGACCCGATCGAGTACGTTCACGAGCATAAGCGCTGCATGGTCAACCAGCGTGAGGTCGGCTCCGATGTGCCGAGCTTCGCAATGGCACTGAGAGCAGCACTTCGTGAAGACCCGGACGTTATCCTCGTCGGAGAAATGCGTGACTTTGAGACAATTCAGGCTGCAATCACCGCGGCAGAAACCGGTCACCTGGTCTTCTCGACCCTGCATACGACCTCCGCACCGGATACGATCAACCGTATCATCGACGTGTATCCGGAGCACCAGCAGGTGCAGATTCGTACACAGCTCGCCAATGTTCTGGTCGGTGTTGTGTCGCAGACGCTGCTCCCGCTGAAGTCCGGCAACGGCCGTATTGCAGCGATGGAGATTCTGAACGTCACGGACGCAGTATCCGCGATGATTCGTGAGGGCAAGATTCACCTGATTCTGTCCTCGATTCAGGCAGGTAAAGCACACGGCATGATGTCGCTCGACCAGGAGCTTGCGCGTCTGGTCAAGAACAACACGGTCAACGAAATCGACGCACTGGAAAAGTGCCAGGACAAGACCGAGTTCTACCGTTACCTCACCGCAATGGGTGGACAGTCCGTCATCACCCGCGAGGGCGTTATCGGCTGATTTCAGCGATATCCGAAACAAGAACCGGCTGGGCAAATGTGCTCAGCCGGTTTTCATATTATGAAAATGAAACGGCTGCTTTACCTTTGTGAAAGATGTATGGTTTACGGGGATTTGTACTGCTTTTCTTTTGTTCTGCACGTAAAATTGCAAAAAACTATTGAAAGATTTGTGCATATATGATATAATGGAGACGTGAGAAAAGCCGCAGATGCGGCGAAATTGATTTGTTTTTCTGAGTAAAGGGGAGGATATTCATGAGAATGAGAACAAAGCGGCTGACAGCGATCGTGTCAGCAGCAGCAATGGCATGCAGCATGCTCAGCTCCATGTCGTTCGCGGCAGACAGCAAGGTGCTGGTGCGCCTGGAGGGTGAGGATCTTGAGGGTGCGACTCTCTGGACGAGCATCTATGAGAACCAGCTTCCGGGCTACAGCGGCGAGGGCTTTGCCTATCTGAGCAATGATGCGCTGAGCTTTACCGTCGATGTTCCGGCCGACGGCATGTATTCGATCGTTGTTCACGGCGCACAGATCCTCAATGAGGAGGGCCGCTATCAGACTGTTGAGGTCAACGGCAGTGAGTACCACACGACCGTTCCTTACACGAAGGAGTGGACAGACTTCGACTTCGGCATGGTGCGGCTGAATAAGGGCGAAAATACGATCAAATTCCTCAATAAGTACGGCTATATGGCGATCGACTATGTGACCGTTTCCGAGGGCGAGTTCCCCGATCTGACCAAGGCGACCTCTGTGACCTGTGATGCCAAGGCGACCAAGGAGACAAAGGCGCTGATGTCCTATCTCCAGAGCGTCTACGGCAAGAACATCCTGTCCGGACAGCAGCAGATCTACGGCGGCGGCAATACCGTCCAGACCACGATCCGCTATGATGCGGCTGCGGATGCCTGCGTCGATTCCGACGGCAACAAGTATGAGATCGACCGCGACAGCAAGGATACCGATGAGCAGGGCAATACGTTCTACTGGCACTGCAAGGGCGCGGACGGTCAGGTCTATACCTACAGCACCCAGAACCGCAATTATTCCTATAACAACTATGACAATGATGTCAACCTGATCTATGAGATGACCGGCAAATATCCGGCGATCCAGGGCTTTGACTTCGGCAGCTATTGCCCCTGCTATGCATGGGATGACGGCGTTGTCGGCAGAATGATTGAATGGACAAACGAAAAGGGCGGAATCTGCACCGCTTCGTGGCATATCAATGTCCCGACCGCAAAGGCGAGCTACACGCTCGGTGAGCCGCTTGATTTCTCCAAGACGACATACAGCGAAAAGACGGATTTCTCGCCTGCAAACTGCATGGTGAAGGGCACGATGGAGTACGATTATTTCAAGCTCTGCATGGAGAACCTCGCAAATGAGCTGCTGAAGCTTCAGGCAGCCAATGTGCCGGTGATCTTCCGCCCGTTCCACGAGGCTGAGGGCAACGGCGGCAAGGACGGCAAGGGCGCATGGTTCTGGTGGGCAAAGGAAGGCGCCGAGGTCTACAAGAACCTCTGGGCATATTTGCAGGATACGCTGGAAAATGACTACGGCCTGCACAACCTCATCTGGGAGCAGAACCTCTATGCATGGTCGGATGATTCCGCACTGTGGTATTCCGGCGATGACCGCGTGGATATCGTCGCATACGACAAGTACAACACGCAGTACAACCGTCACGACGGCAAGACCTCCGGCCCGAATCTTGACGCAGAGACCGGCATTTTCTACAAGCTGGTCGATTATGTCAAGGGCAATAAGATGGTCGCGATGGCGGAGAATGACTCCATTCCGAGCAAGGATAATATGGAAATCGAGCACGCATTCTGGCTCTATTTCTGCCCGTGGTACGATTCGCAGGATGCACGCTTTGTCACCGGCGAGAACTATCAGGACAAGGCTGAAGTGAAGAAGCTGTACAACAGTGATTTCTGCATTACGCTTGATGAGCTGCCGGATGATCTGTTCAGCAAAACAGTAACCCCCGGCACCACCGGCACGACAACGACGACCACCACGCAGACCACGACCTCGACGACCGTTACAGGGGGTTCACTTCCAGCAGTCACATGGGGCGATACCGACTGCAGCGGCGATGTTGACGTGCGTGATGCTGTGCTGCTTGCCCGCGGTGTGGGTGATGACAAGACGCTTAAAGAAGGCGAACTGACGGATGAGGGCAAGGCGAATTCGGAGGTCACACATGACGGAAAGCTAGATGCCGGAGATCTCTCGAAGCTGATGCGTTATCTTGCCGGTTATATTTCCGCTGAAGAACTCGCACATGCATAACAACATAACAAATACCGGAGGCTGCTGAGTATAGCAGTCTCCGGTTATTTTATCGGAAAAGGTATCGCGGCGCGATGATTTGTAATGAGGGCTTCGCCCTCAAACTCCCACTGGGGACATTGTCCCCAGACCCCGGTATGATATAAAAAAACCATCGGTGATACCGTATTCTCTACAGAGCGTGGATTGACGGCGCTTAGATTATCGGATATAATGGAGGCATGGGAGGGATCAACATGGATCAGATTAAAACAGGCAGGCTCATCCGGAAGCTGCGGACGGAGCGCGGACTGACGCAGAAGCAGCTTGCGGAGCGCATTCATGTCAGCGACAAGGCGGTATCGAAATGGGAATGCGGAAACGGCAGTCCGGATATCGCGGTGCTGTCTGCGCTGGCGGAAGCATTCGGAACAGAAATACAGGTCTTGCTGAGCGGTGAGATCGACAGAAAGGAGCGTGAGAAGGGAAATATGAAAAAGCTGAAGTTTTACGTATGCGGCACATGCGGAAATATAGTGACCGCGACCAGCGAAGCGGCAGTGACCTGCTGCGGGGGGCGGCTCAGGGCACTTGAGCCGAAAAAGGCAGCGGCGCACGAGCAGCTCAGCGTGGAAGAAGCAGACGGCGAGTGGTATATCACCTCGGCGCACCCGATGACGAAGGCGCATTACATTTCGTTTGCGGCATATCTGACTGACAGCAGCGTCATGATAAGCAAGCAATACCCGGAATGGGACATGCAGATGCGGCTGCCGATCCAGCGAGCCGGGCGGCTGCTGTGGTATTGCAGCGAATGCGGGCTGCTGTATCAGGAGCTTCGCCCGAACCGGAAATAAAGGTATCGCGGCGCAATGATTTGTAATGAGGGCTTCGCCCTCAAACTCCCACCGGGGACATTGTCCCCAGCCCCCGATTATAAGAAGAAGTTTTAGCGCCATTTTAATCCATCGCAGATATTGCTTTATCGACAAACAGACCACCCATTCAACGGGTGGTCTTGATTGACAGAGGGGGAGTGTGCCGTTACGGTTCATCATGCGCCGGAGTTGTTTGCGGCATGCGGAGTGTAGCGGCGGCGATAAAGACACGCGCCGCACCGGCGTTTCTGAGCAGCGCGGTGCATTGCCGCATTGTACTGCCGGAGGTCAGCACATCGTCGCAGAGCAGAACGGTCATCCCGTTGAGCCGGCGGCCGGTGCTGTGAAAGCGGCCGGCGTATTCGGCACGTTCTTTACCGCTGATCTGATGCTGTCGGACGCTGCCGGCCTGTTCCGAGAGCAGATCGCCCCGTGCAGGGCAATTCAGCTCCGAGGCAACGGCTTTTCCGAGCAGCTCGGCATGGCAGTAGCCCTGCATTCTGCGGCGTTTTTTCGTAATGGGAACCCATGTGACGAGGTCAGGCAGTTCGGGCATCATGCAGCATTTCACGCATTCGGCGAGCCGTTTTGCGGCATAGTATCCGAAATTCCGGCCGCCGTCCTTCATTGCGAGCACACCGGCTTTCGCGGCGCCGTCATAGCGGAATGCAGCGGCAGCACCGTCCCACGGGACAGCGCCGGTGCACTGCGCTGCCCATGCATCATAATCTGCGGGGATTGCATCGAGTGCAGCCGCGCAGTCGGGACAGAGCAGCCGGTCGAAGGCGATGCGCAGCCCGCAGCAGCCGCAGCGGTTTGGCCAGAGCAGATCGAGCAGAAACATTGAAGGACGGTTCATTCCTCCGCCTCCGCGGGAGCCTGCTCCCTGCCGATCATCTGTCTCAGCATATCGCTGAGGCAGGAGAAGCGCTGCGCGGTTTCCTGATTCTGCACCATTTCAGCGACCTTTCTGGGTGAGCCGATGAGAATGAGGAGTTTTTTTGCACGGGTCACAGCGGTATAGAGGAGGCTGCGGTAGCTCAGGCGATCGCTGCCCTCTGGGAGCACGAGAATGACCGCCTCAAATTCGCTGCCCTGACTTTTGTGAACGGTCACGGCATACGAGAGCTCAAGCTGGTCGAGCTGGCGGGAATTATAGGTCACGATACGCCCGTCGAAATCGACCTTCATGATATCGGCGGCCTTGTCGATGAGCGTAACCGTGCCCATATCGCCGTTAAAGATGCCGGTGCCGCGCTCGCCGTCCCGCGTCCATTCCATTTCGTACTGATTCTGAATCTGCATGACCTTATCGCCCTCGCGGAAGGTATAGAGCAGGTTTTTCATAATTTTCTTGCCGTATTCGGCAGGATTGACCGCCTCCTGAAGCATCTGATTCAGCATGACGGTGCCGAGGATGCCTTTTCGGGTCGGGGAGATCACCTGAATATCGGTCTGGGGGGCATAGCCGTAGGCCTGCGGGAGCCTGCGCTGATAGAGGTCACGGAGGAAGCCGGCGGCTTCTGCGGCATCGCGGCGGTCAAAGAAGAAGAAATCGCTCTGCTTATCGGTGAGGTCGGGCATTTCGCCGCTGACGATGCGGTGTGCGCTGCGGATGATACAGCTTTCCTGCGCCTGCCGGAAGATTTCGCGCAGCCGGACGACCGGCAGCCGATGACTTTCGGTGAGTGCATGCAGCAGATGACCGGCGCCGACGGAGGGGAGCTGATCCTCATCGCCGACGAGAATGACGCGGCAGGAGAGGCGCAGCGCACGCAGCAGCCCCTCAAAGAGCAGCGTATCGACCATGGAAAACTCATCGACGATGACGACATCTGCTTTGAGCTGGTTTTCCTCATTATGCTGAAAGGAGAGCTGACCGTTTTCGTCATACACCGTGCCGAGCAGCCGGTGAATGGTTTTCGCCTCACGGCCTGTCAGCTCGGTCATGCGCTTCGCGGCGCGGCCGGTCGGTGCGGCGAGCAGAACGGTGCTTCCTGCTTCGCGGCAGAGGTGAATGACGCCGTTGAGGGTAGTAGTTTTGCCGGTGCCGGGGCCGCCTGTCAGCACCATAATGCCGCGGGAAAAGGCGCATGCAATGGCTTTTTTTTGCAGATCGGCATAGGTCATGCCGGTTTCCTGTTCTTCTTTTGCAATTGCGGCGGTGCAGTCAAAATCCTCCGGCGGAGAAAACGCGAGCATTGCGGCAATGCGGGTCGCGATATAGTCCTCCGCCTCATAGTAATATGAGAGATAGACATAATCGCCGTCGCTGCCCTGAAAGGCATACAGCACATGATCGTCGAGCGCATCCGCATATGCGGACTGAAAATCCTCCTGTGCAATGCCGAGGGCCTTGACCGCGACCTGCCGGAACGTCCCGAAGGGGAGGCAGGTATGCCCTTCGAGCGCGGCCTCCTGAAAGAGCCAGCGGAAGCCGGCGAGCAGCCGCTTGACCGAGTTTGCAGGAATATTCAGATCGGCGGCGATGCGCTCGGCCTGCCGGAATTCGAGGCCGATGCCGGCATCGCAGAGGCGGTACGGGTTATCCTGAATGACCTCCCATGCGGCATTCCCCCAGCGGCGAAAGGCCTGCATGGCGGCGGAGGCGGGAATGCCGTATGCCTGAAGCCGTCCCATGAGGCTGCGCAGTCCGAAGATCTGCTGTGCGGCCTCAGTGATCTCCTCACATTTCTGGGGTGAGATGCCTTTGATGCGCAGGAGCTTTTCGGGTTCTTTTTCGATGACCTGCAAGGTAAATTCGCCGAATTCGGCAACGATTTTGCGGGCGAGCGCCTTGCCGATGCCGCGGATGACGCCGCTTGCCAGATATCGCTCGATGTTGACGACGGTTGAGGGGAGTGCGCGGACGCAGCTATCCGCGCGGAACTGTTCGCCGAAGCGCGGATGATTGACAAAGGAGCCGGTCAGCTCCAGCTCCTCGCCCGGCTCGACGAGACCGATCTCCCCGACGACGGTAATCATGGCATCCTGTGTTTCGAGGTCGGCGACAATATAGCCGCTTTCCTCATTATAGAACAGCACATCATCGACTGTTCCGCGGACAGCCTGCACCATTTTCTGCGGCATGTTACAGCCTCCTTTCCCGTATAAAAACCGCCGATGATGCCGGCCTGAACCGGATCATCAGCGGTTTTTTCATGCAGTTCAGTATGCGTAGATCAGGATCCTGCCTCCGGCGAATCCCGCCGTGGTCGTCGCTTCTGTCAGGGATTCGAGCTCCTCGGAGGAAGCGCCGGAGGAATCGCCGCCGATCCATGTTGAAATCTCAAACGGCAGGCTGCCGCGGCTCTTGTACTGCTCCAGCAGAGCATCCATGATCGTGTAGATCGTGCCGTCATAGCGCGCAAAGAAATCGCTGAACGGTGCTTCGGTATATTTTTGCAGATAATCGGGCAGCTCACCGGTTTCCTCATAGGCAGGGAACACCGTATCCTGCTCGCGTGTCAGTCTGGAGTAGTCGTCCACGATTTCCTCTGCATAGGGCATCAGCGGCCAGATCACATAGAGCATCGTGGCAATAATCAGAAGGCTGACCGTACCTGTGATGATACCGGTAATAGCGAGGCCGGTGCCGCTGCGTTTTTTGACCAGCGAAACGATGCCGAAGATCAGTGCAAGCGGAACGGTGATAAAGTCGATGAGGCCGGCGCAGCAGCAGATGCCGATCAGGCTGACCAGACCGAGCACCAATGAGGCGACGGCAAAGCCGCTGCTGCTGTGACGCTGCGGCTCTGAGGCATTCTGCGATACGGTTTCCGCAGTGTTCTGCTCAGAGGATGATTGATTCAGATTTTCTTGATCCATGCGATATCTCCAATCTCGTTCAGATCTCGCTCTCCCAGTCCCAGTTCCGGAGAGAAAGCTCATCCAGTCTGTAGGGTGTGCGCTGATAGACGCAGTAATTCAGCCAATTAGAAAACATCAGATTTGCGCAGCAGCGCCAGGTAAAGTTCGGCGGCTGTTCGGGGTTATCATCGGGGAAATAGTGCTTGGGCAGTTCAATGTCCAGCCCCTTTGCCTTATCCCGGAAGTATTCTGATGCAAGCGTATTGCGGTCATATTCCGAATGGCCGGTGATAAAATACTGTCTGCCGTTGCGGTTTGCAACGATATGGACACCGGATTCCGGCGAGCTTGTCAAAATGCGGAGCTTTTTGACCTTTTCGATGTCCTCTCTGCGGACTTCGGTGTGGCGGGAATGTGGGACATAGAACACATCGTCAAAGCCGCGCAGCAGCAGGGAATGCTTATATTCTGCCGTATGCGGGAAGATGCCGAACATTTTTTGTTCGAGCGGATACTTCGGCACGCCAAAGTGATAATAGAGACCGGCCTGCGCACCCCAGCAGATATGCAGCGTGCTGAACACATGGCTTTTGGACCATTCCATCAGCTCACAGATTTCCTGCCAGTAATCGACCTGCTCGAATTCGAGCTGCTCGACGGGCGCACCGGTGATAATCATGCCGTCATAGAACTGTCCGCGAATCTCGCTGAGCGTGGTATAGAACGCATCCATATGGCTCTGCGAGGTATTTTTGGAGACATGCGACTCCATGCGCAGCAGGGAGATATCGACCTGAAGCGGGGTATTGCTGAGCAGTCTCAGGAGCTGCAATTCGGTTTCCAGCTTCTTGGGCATAATATTCAGCACAAGGATTCGCAGCGGACGGATATCCTGATGCGCAGCGCGGTCGCTGTCCATGACAAAGATGTGCTCATTGAGGAGTGCCTGATAGGCAGGCAGCTCCGGGGAAATGCAGATCGGCAAAGAAAAACGCTCCTTTCCGTCCCGCAGCAGGACAGGCGGAGCGTTTTGCCTTCACGCTGCCTCGTTGCGGCGGGAATGATTATACCGGGTGAATCTGCTTTTGTGCATCGCCGTGAACGCCGTCGAGACCGAACTGCCTGTCGCGGCGCTTCTCGAAGAATTTGACGGCGACCTGTCCGAACTGCGCATAGGAGAGGACATCCTCCTCCTGCGTAATCCATTCAGCGCATTCCTGACGCAGCTTATCGAGCTCCGGCTCCAGCAGATCGGCCGGGCGGCAGGTGATCGCATCCTCGCCCTTGAGGATTTTCTTCTGGAATTCGGGGTCGATCGGGAGGGGCGTTCTGCCGTACTCGCCCTTGACCATTGCCTTGAATTCCTTGGTGACCATTTTATAGCGCTCGCCCATGACGATATTGAACACAGCCTGCGTACCGACGATCTGGGAGGTCGGGGTAACGAGCGGCGGGAAGCCGGCATCCTTGCGGACGCGCGGAACCTCCTCCAGAACGGCAGTGAGCTGATCCTCCTTGCCGGCCTGCTTGAGCTGAGAGAGCAGGTTCGAGAGCATGCCGCCCGGAACCTGATAGATCAGAGTTTTGGCGTCTGCGGCGAGCATCTTGGGGTCGAGCAGACCTTCCTTGATATACTTTTCGCGCAGCTCCATGAAGTACGGGCGGAGCGCACTGAGCTTGACGAGATCGAGACCGGTGTCATACTCCGAGCCCTGCAGCGCAGCGACCATAGATTCTGTCGGCGCATGGGAGGTACCGAGTGCGAGCGGGCTGAGTGCGGTGTCGATCGAATCGACGCCTGCTTCGACGGCCTTCATCAGGCACATCGAGGCCAGACCGGACGTATAGTGCGTGTGAAGCTGGATCGGCAGCTTGACAGCAGCCTTCAGCGCCTTGGTCAGCGACTCTGCGCGGTAGGGCGTCAGCAGCGCAGCCATATCCTTGATGCAGATAGAATCCGCGCCGGCATCGGCAATGCGCTTTGCATATTCCACATAGTATTCATCGGTGAACACCTCGCCGGTCGTGAAGCTCATCGCGACCTGCGTATGCGCACCCTCCTTCTTCGCTGCCCTGATCGCGGTTTCGAGGTTGCGGATATCGTTCAGAGCATCGAAAATACGGATGATATCAATGCCGTTTGCGATCGACTTCTGCACGAAGTATTCGACCACATCGTCAGCATAGTGGCGGTATCCGAGCATATTCTGACCGCGGAACAGCATTTGGAGCGGGGTTTTGGGGCAGTGCTTTTTCAGCGTGCGCAGACGCTCCCACGGGTCTTCGTTGAGGAAGCGGAGGCAGGAGTCAAAGGTCGCGCCGCCCCAGCATTCGAGCGACTGGAAGCCGATTTCGTCGAGCTGTTCCAGCACGGGGAGCATGTCCGCCGTGGTCATGCGCGTCGCGAGCAGAGACTGATGCGCGTCACGCAGTACGGTTTCTGTAATTCCGATTTTAGCCATAGTCATTCACACCTTCCGATCAGCCCAGAATTGCCAGCGCATCGCCGGGATTGACAGAGCTGCCCTTGGTTGTGTTGACGGAGAGAATCGTGCCGTCCTCCGGAGCAACGATATCGTTTTCCATTTTCATTGCTTCCAGAATAAACAGGACCTGACCCTTCTTGACAGCATCGCCGGCTGCACACTTGACATCGAGAATGGTGCCGGGCATCGGAGCGGAAACGGGAGTACCGTCTGCTGCGGATGCAGCGGGTGCGGGAGCTGCTGCTGCCGCCGGAGCGGGTGCTGCCGCCGGGGCGGGAGCTGCTGCCGGAGCGGGCGCAGCGGCGGGCGCTGCTGCTGCGGGAGCTGCACCTGCGCCGAGCTCCTCGACTGTTACATCATACTGCTTCTGATTTACCGTCACACGAAACTGCTTCATGCTCATAACGAAATCCTCCTGAATCGTATAGTTGCATGCAGGGAGCGTGCGTGCTCCTGCATATGTTTTACGGGATTAGAACGGGATATTGCTGTGCTTTTTCGGCATACCGGAAACGCGCTTGCCCTCCAGCAGCTCCAGCGCATCGCAGACAGCGCTGCGGGTGTCAGCGGGTGCAATGACTGCATCGACGGCACCGAGCTGAGCGGCTTTTTCGGCAGAAGCGAGGGTCGCTTTGTATTCCTTTGCAAGCTCTTTGCGCTTTGCATCGGCATTATCCGCGCCCTTGAGCTTATCGTGCCAGAGGAACTCGACGGCAGCCTCCGGGCGCATCGGCGCGATCGCAGCCTCATCCCATGCGATGACATAATCGCTGCCTGCGCCTCTGCCCGCGATGGCAGAGAATGCAGCGCCGCAGGCCTCACCGACGATCAGCGCGATCTTGACGGTTGTGGCCTCCGCGTAGGTGCCGCAGAGCTGGGTCAGCGCACGGAGCGAGCCGCTCTTTGCGGCATCGTTGTCCGCAGCGAAGCCGACGGTATCGACGATCGTGATGACAGGGATCGAGAAGGCGTCGCAGGTGCGGACGAAGCGAGCCATTTTGGCGGCATCGTCAGCGGTCAGCGCATCGGCGGAGCGGCAGGTTGTCACGAAGCCGACGGTCGTGCCGCGGACGGTCGCGAGGGCGGTGCCGGCGGAGGTGCCGAACTCTTTATAAAGCGGAACAGGCGCATCAGCATCGGCAATGCTCTTGCAGAGGCATCCGGTGTCGCCGCTCTTGCAGACGGTTTCCGGCTCATCGAATTCGCAGACCGGAGCGCCGGCGAGATTATTGGAGGGGAGCAGCCGGAGAATGGCCTTGGTTTTCTCCATGACAGCGGCATCGTCCTTGCAGACGGCCGCTGCGATGCCGGCTTTTGCGGCGCTTTCAGGCTTTTCCGCGCCCGAATCAAACGGCGGTGTGAGATAGAGCTCAGCGGCTTCCGTCATCAGCACGAAATCGGCTGAGGCAGCCATGAGTGCCGCGCTGCCTGCGCAGACGCCCGCGATCACAGAGATCTGCGGAACAACGCCCGACAGTTTGGCGGCTGCTGCGATGAGCTTGCCATAGGCGGTCAGGGAATCGGCAGTGCCGTCCACATAAACGCCGTTGGAATCATAGATGCCGACGATCGGCGTACCGGTTTTGGCGGCGAGGGAATACAGCCGTCTGATTTTACCGGCGGTGTTTTTCCCCATGACGCCGCTGTTGATATCGGGGCTCTGTGCGAAAGCGCAGACGGCCTGACCGTCCACATAGCCGTGCGCGCAGATGACGGCAGCGGGGTCATCCCGCTCCGTGCGGAGCGCATCCAGCTCGGTGAAGCTGCCGCCGTCAAACAGCAGGCTCAGGCGTTCTCTAGCAATTATTCCGAGTTTTTCCATATATTCCGTACGCATCCTTTCAGGGTTTGATGATATCTGTCCATATTGGAATCCATACCCTGTTATTATACCATATTTACACAAAAAAAGCAACCCCCAAAATTACCGCTGGGGCAGCTGAAGTGGAGAGATTTTGCCGACGGCGGGGAGCCCCCGCTGGCGATTTGCTAAAGGCACGGTCAGGCTCATTCTCCCAAGTTTCCAAATACACGCCGCTGTTCGCGGCTTTTCTTTTCTGACTGGGATTCTGCTGTTGAGCCAATTTAACTGCACAGAAGATGCGAATCGCATCGTGAGTTTTGCATGCAGAATTGTAAGGCGTAACTGTGCCTTTAGCAAAATGGAGCCGCGCACTGCGCGGGCGCGGGCGGGGAGCCCCCGCTGGTATTTTACTAAAGCGGGGCATAGGCTCGCTCTCCGCAGCAACCTTTCCAAGCGGCGCAGGAGTGCGCCGCAATTTACCTCATACTCCCCTGTAATATAACCATCGGGAGCATACGCATATCTGCGGCGTTTTCGTTTTATGATTCTATCAGCGAACGCAGTAAAAACGCATAACGAAAAATCTGCGGAACTTAGAGGGATAGGGGTCAGGAAAGCGGGGGTTCGGGGGCGAAAACTGCCAGACGGGCTCCGTCCTAAGGGGGAAGGGAGAATGAGCGACCATCGGGAGCGATCTCCCTTCCCACTTGGATTGTCACCCCCGACTCCGAGGATGAAAAGAACGTATGAAAACTGATTTCAGCAGCAGGAAGTCAAATCAAGGCATATCATGCGATATTTATTATGATGCGCGGGCGGGGAGCCGCCGCTGGCGATTTGCTAAAGCGGCGGATAAGGCTCACTGTCTCCGGCAGCCTTGACGCACGCTGCTGATCGCAGCTTCTCATTTGTTTGCTGTGTCCCACATTTTGAGCCAATTTAACTGCACAGAAGATGCGAATAGCATCGTGAGTTTTGCATGCAGAATTGCAAGGCGTAACTGTGCCTTTAGCAAAATGGAGCCGCGCACTGCGCGGCGCGGCAGTTTGCCGAAAAAGGCAAGCCATAGTATTTCTGGCTTTACAGCAGAAATACTATGGCTTAAAACTTCTGTAACGGTGCCGGAAATCACATCATTTTCTCAGAGGGCTGAAGTCCGCCGAGCTCAAAGAACTGCTTTTCGGCGGCAAGCGAGCAGCCGGCAAGGAATTCTCTGTCGCCGTCGATCGGGCTGTATACGATCTTCAGCTCACTGGGATCCGGACTGAGCGTTTCAAAATACTGAGCCAGATACGCACGCTGTGCATCATTGATCCGGAACTTCTGAAGCACGACCTTCGAGGTTCGGTGACCGATGCAGAGGTTGTAGATCAGTGTTGCGAGCTTCCGAAGCTGCTCATTCATGATCGCGACGATCTTCTCATTTCCGTCTGTGTAAGCCTGATTTGCCTCATCGACGGTCCATTCCTTTCCGGTTTCCTTTTTCATGCGCTTCAACACGATCGGCGTTGCCATTTCCGCATGAACGGAGCCTTCCGGGAAGCCCTTGGCCTTTTCGCCGCCGGGACACAGGATGATGCGGTCAACCAGTGCCGTGTTGGCAAAAATGCCGCCGACCAGAGCATAGTCTGCAACTGTCGCGAAATGGAAATTCGCGCCGCCGTAAAGCAAAAGCTGTTCTGCGCAGGCATCCGCGCCGTAGCCGATATTGGCCATTGCATAGAGGCTGATCGCATTTGCGGCACAGACCGGCAGGCTCAGTTCCATTTCCAGCAGATAGCAGAGCTTGGAGAAATGAACCTGCTCATCTTCATCTTTTTCCGCGCGCATCTGCTCCCAGCGGGAGGGAACGATGCCGACGCCGAGGCCGAGTACCTGCTTGGCGTTCAGCGAAGCCTTTTTGACGAGCCGCTTGGAGGCCGTCACAATAAACGAAACGATTTCATCGAGATCGGTGCTGTCCGTGAGCGGCAGGCACTCCTGCGCGACCGGCTCCAGCGCCAGGTTAGAAAGGCCGATGCAGACATGATCCTCCTCGATCACCGCGCCGAGAATATAGCGGTAGGTCGGGTTAATGCGGATCATAGTTTTTCTTCTGCCCTTTTTCTTCGGCTCATCGGCAGCAGCCGGAAGCGGGCTGTTCAGATCTTCGAGAATATTCTGTGCGATCATCTGATTTGTGATGATCGTCACGGCGGCGCGGGTCAGGGAGAGCTTTGCGGCGATATCGACGCGCGCGAGCATGCCGGCCCGGCGGATTGCGAGCAGAATCTGCTTGCGGTTTCTGCGCTTCAGATCGAGCTTACTGATACCTTTTGTTTCCATTGCCATGATTTCAGTTCCTCTTTTCCTTAATTTTGTTTATGACACGGTCGTTTCTGAACAAAAATCAGAAAAAGCGTTCAAGAGCGATGATTTCTGTCAATTATTATTATAATTATTGACAGTGAATATTCTGTGAACATCAAATGAATATTCTGTAAAATGCAGATACAATTTGATTTTCAGGATTCCAGTAGATAAGCGGTTTTTTGTTTTTTATTGCAATTTCTAACTTTCGCAGCACTCACTGTGCCCAAACGGAGCCGAACGCAGAAAGCAAAAGCGGGAAACAATAAATCAGGAGCAGCAGCACATACCAGAGCGCCTGCATCAGGAGCTCCGCACAGTGCGCGGCCGGTTTTACGGCGGCAGGCTTTCTGCGCAGCAGGAGCAGGACTGCTGCTGCCGCAGCGCCGAGCAGGGCAGTCAGCAGCGCGGCACGAAGCCCCTGCACCGCAAACCGCAGCGTCACGGTGCCTGTACCCGCCGGAACTTCAACCGCTGTCTGGCAGCCGTTGACGCGGTATACCGGCACGCGCTTTCCGCCGATCTCGGCGCGGAGCCCTTCGTCATAGGCGACAGAGAGAACCAGTGTTTTCGGCGCATCTGTATGATACTGTGCCGTGTAGCAGCCCCGCCGGTAGGTCAGCGCGGGGCCCTCTGCGGCATCTGCCGCCGCTGTCAGCCGGTCAAGGTCAAGCCCGAACACACCGAAGCTCTCGCAGTTAAAATCGTGCTGCACCTGCACGCGCACAGTAAACAGCTCATCCGTTGCCTCTCCGAGAAATACGATTCCGTTATTCTGCTTTCCCGGATAATTCTCCGCAGCAGCGCGCCGTGCCGTCAGAACGGAGACCGCACCGTAGCGCGGATTTCCGAGCTCTGTGCCGGTCTGGGAATACAGATCGAAATACAATGCCTGATGCCCTTTCACATAAAACAGATACACAATCTCGCAGATTCCGTCCTCTGCGGTGCGCCGGCAGGTGAGGGTGCCGTCGGGCTCCTGCGTCAGCTCTGCACCGGAGAAGCGTGCAGGCGCATATTCCGTTACGGCATCGCCTGCACCGAGCATCCGCTCTGCCAGCACCCGCTGCACGCCGATGCGGCTGCCGGACGGAAGCTCCGCAATATCCTGCGGTGCTGCATCCGAATACAGTGCGGGCGGGAGTGTCAGGCGGCTCTCCGCCGCCGAAAACAGCCGGCGGTCATCTGACCAGATTCGAGCAGTCCACGAGGGGAAATCCGGCGTCTGTCCGAGCTGATAGCGCACATTCCAGAGCATGTCGCTCAGCACCGTGCCGCCGGTCGATGTGACCTCCATCCAGTAGGAGCTGTAGCCGAAGCGCTTGACGCCGGACAGATAGTCCGCGCGGGTCAGCGAGGTATAGTGCGCCATCGTCGGTATGCCCAGCGCACCGAGCATATTGGCATGTGCATATTTTTTTGTCAGGCGGATGCGTGCAAGACTGTCATGCTCCGGCACGGCCTGTTCTGCCTGCATTGTCTGAGCAAAGAGCGGGTCGGCATTGGCGCTCTCGCCGGGGTACAGGTCAAAATGCATCGGAAATTCACAGAGAAACAGCAGTGCGCAGCCGACGGTGCATATCCGTGCGGACAGCCGCCTTGCGTGATACTGATGCAGCACAATGCCGTAGCTCATTGCGAACAGCAGTGCCAGCACCAGTGCAATCCTGCCGTTTATTCCCGAGATCCAGAGCGAATGCGAATAGCTGACCAGCAGCCTGCGTGCATACCGGTGCAGAATCAGGCAGATGCCGGCCATGCCCGCGGGGAGCAGCGTCAGAACGGCTGCGGCGGTCAGACGGCTGCGGCGTCCTCTGCGCGGCCTGCGGTGCTTTTCGATGCCGGTCAGCTCCTGCGCGGCGACTGTCAGCAGCAGCAGCACAGGAATCATTCCCCAGCGCATCGGGAATGCCTGATAGCTGCCCGTATGCCACATTTCATTGACCGGGTCAAGCAGCACGGCAGCACCGAGCAGACCGCAAAGCGCCAGATCCCGCTTGCCGGCATTGGTGCGGCGGCGCTTCTTCCGCAGCAGCAGCGGCAGAACCGCAAAGCAGATAGCCGTGCAGCTCAGCAGCGTCAGCTTATCGTACAGGCTGTGGAACAATTCGCTGTTAAGCAGGGTGTCGATGATTCCTCCGGTGCGGGCTGAATGCCGCACCTGCAAATAACAGGGGAGCCAGACAAAGGCGGTTGCACAGGCCGCAAGCATGCTCGCCAGCCAGAAGCGCAGCGCAACGATGCCGCGCCGTTCCTTCCGGACGGTAAACCGCACCGAAACCGTCATGTAGATGAGCACAAACAGCACGACCATATAGCAGAGATAAAAGCAGAGCAGCATCGTTGCCGAGAGCGCCAGAAAATACGGCAGCGCCTTCTCCCGCTTCAGCAGATACCGCATCGCGATCATCAGCAGCGGCAGCATGGCCATGACATCGAGCCACATCAGGTTTTGATAGTAGAACAGCCCGTAGCCGCAGCAGCCGTACATCACGCCGAGCAGTACCTGCATGCCGCCGCGCAGCATCGGCACCCGAAACCGCAGCCAGAGCGCAGCGGTTCCGGCGGAAAGCGCGAGCTTCAGGATCACCAGCAGCCCGACAAGCTGATTCGCGGGGATATCCGTTACGAGCGCGAGCAGGGAAAACGGATTGCTCAGAAAGAAGAAAAAGACACCGTAAAACTGCATGCCGCCGGCATCAAGAACCGTATAGCGGATTGACTCTCCGCTTTTTGCGATCTGCCGGAGCTGAACCAGCAGCGGCACAGCCTGCTGCTCCATATCGCACCAGACGATCGTATTTTCGCCGCAGGGAAAAATATCATACAACGCATAGCAGACCAGATATAAAATCAGAGTGACTGCAAATGCGAGCAGCGGGAATGCTGCGAACTGCACTGTCTTTCGGTTCATGTCATCCATCCTTCGCGTAGTGATGATTTCTGCTATATCATACCACAAATGCGGAAAAAAGACAAGTGCCGGAGGGGCTGCGGGAAATCGGAATTTGCAGGAGAAGGACTTGCTGCGTTCGCTGATTGCATCATAAAACGAAAACGCTGCAGATATGTATATGCTCCCGATTTGAAATGTTGCAGGGGCGTATGGACGGAAATTGCGGCGCACTTCTGCGTCACTCAGAAAGACTGCCGAGCACGATCGCCGCATAATTTTCGTCATTTTGCACAATCAAAGCTGATGCCGGAGCAGTTGACAAAAGTACTGTTTTTATGATAAGATATAAGTGTGTAAACTGGGGCAGAATATATCCGCAGAACGGAACCTGCCCGCGGAAGAAAGGAAGCAAATCTGGAATGAATGAACTGATGACGCTCGGGCTTGCATCATTGCCGATGGGCGATGATACGCCGGTACTGCTTTATGTGCTGCTGGGCTGCGGCGGACTGGTGCTGCTGATTGCAGCGGCCGCAATGGGAAAGCTCTCGGCTGCACAGAAGAAAAAGAAGCGGAAAAAGCGGAAGCGTCCGCCTGTGAACAAACAGCAGTGATCCGGCACAGCCGGAGGCCTTCCCCCCGTTTGAAGCGGAGGGAACAATATCTGAAAACAAAAAAACCGGACAGTCTGACTGTCCTGGCAAAAGACAAGGAGTGTTAAAATGGATTCCAAGCATGATGCAAATGAGCTGAATCTTGACGAAGCCGTCGATGCTGCACGCGATGCAGCAGAGGGCGTGCGTCCCGTCCGCCGGAAGAAGCGCAGACCGCGTAATCCTGACGGCACGCCGGTGCGCAGACCGCGTCCGGCCGCAGCCGCGGAGGATGCGGCAGAGGAAGTATCGGAGGTCGCCGCAGAGGCAGAGCGGCTGTTCGCAGCAAACAGTCCCGCCGCCGAGCAGGGGGAGCGTCCCCGCAGAAGACGCAGACCGCGCAACCCCGACGGTACGCCGGTTCGCAGACCGCGTCCGCTGGCTGATGCAGCCGAGGATGAGGGCTTTGAGGTGCAGGCCGACCGGGAACGCGATCCGGATGCAGCACTGCGCCCGCGCAGAAAGCGCAGACCGCGTCCGGAGGAGGAAGCCGTCAGCGAGACAGAGCGTCTGCTGAACGACGAGCCGGAGCGCGACTTTGAGGAGGTTCAGCGCAGACGCAGAAAGCGCCGGATGCGCTCGGAGGGCGCACTGAGCGCAGCAGCAGCACTCGCCGCCGCAGCCGATGAAACGGAAGCCGCGGAAGCAGCGGAAGCGGAGGCTGAAGAAGCTGCCGAGGAAATCGCCGAGGAGCTGCCGGATGCCGCCGAAGCCCTGACCGATGAAGCCGAGGATGAATTCCCGGAGCTTGATCTGGACTGGCGCAACGATCCGGAATTTGCCGGTGAAGATGATGACGACTTTGCATCGAAGCCGAAGAAGAAAAAGGGCTTTTTCGCAAGACTGTTCGGCTCGAAGGATGATGACGAGGACGAGGAAGACGAGGACGAGGCGTCTGCATTTGACGATTACACCGAGGATGACTACTACGATCCGGATTCCGAGGATGCAGAAGCGGACAGCGAAGCCGGCGAAGATGCGGAGGAAGCCGAGGCTGAGGAGGCGGAAGCCCTCACCGGCTTTGACCGTATGGCTGAGGAAGACGGTGCGGATACAGAGGCTTCTGAGGACATCGCGGCAGAGGAGACACCCGACATTTTCGCAGAGGAAGCTGAGTCCGATGCAGATGATGCCGATATCTTCGATGCAGACGACGATGTTGAATATGATGACGAAGATGACGGCGGCGAAGATGACGAAGACTATGACGACGATGATGAGGACGAAGACGAGGACGATGACGATTACGATTACTACGATGAAGAGGAGCCGGGCAAAAAGAGCCGCGGCCTGATTATCGGGATCGTGGCAGTCTGTGCGGCAGCGGTCTGCATTACCGCCGGCTGTCTGGTCTATGTCAAGAGCCAGCCCTCCAAGATGCTCGACCTGCTCCGCGTCGGCGATTATAACGGCGCCGCTTCGTATTATCAGAATCATTCCTATGCGGAGTCGGGAGAGATCGACGAGGTCATCACCGCGCAGGCGGATATCGTGCGGCAGAAGTATCTGAACGAGGAAATCAGCTACGATCAGGCATTGACGGATTCCAAGCAGCTTGAGACCATTCAGTCCATGCGTTCGCGCACCGATTTCTCCTGTGCCGATGCGATTGAGCTGATCCACGACAGCCGCGTGCATTACGATGCCGGCATGACCGCGCTCGAAGCACGGGATTATAATGTGGCGATCGAGGAATTCGGCAAGACCTGCGAAGCCGATACCAAGTATTACGAGGATGCGCAGAAGCGCATCAAGGAAGCAGAGGACGGCCGCGAAAAGGTCAAGAACGACGAGATCCAGCAGATCATTTCCGAGGCCAATTCGCTGGCAAAGGCCGACAGCCCGGATTATCTGGCAGCCTATAAGAAGCTCAGTGAAGCAGCACCGCTCTATGAAAACGACGAGCGTCTGACCAGCGTTGCGAATATGATGCGGACCTCCTATATCAATGAGAAGATCACCTCTGCAAACGGCCTTGCAGCAGAGCATCTGTATGACGATGCGCTCGGCCTGCTGGAGATCGCAAATACCGAAATGCCCGATACACTGGAAATTCCGGCAAAGATTGACGAGATCAAGAGCCAGAGCAAGGAGTATGCATATAATGAGCACAAGCAGCAGGTTCTCGCAGAAGCAGCAGAGGCATTTGACCTTTACGGCGCAGAGAACGCAATCGTTGTGCTTCAGAGCGCGGCTGATCTCGCCAATGATGAGGACATCAAGCTCAAGATCGCGGAATACGAGGCACAGAAGGTTGTTGCCAAGGAGCTGACAATTACCGACCAGCACGGCGCAATCAAGAAGGTTCCGACGGCAAAGACCTCCAAGGGCACCGAGCTGACCGATGTATACCAGTATCAGGTCATCACGACCTATAACCCGATCGGCATTACCTATTCTGCGGGCGAAAACGGCGGCTATACAAGGGTCAGCCTCACCGCCGCACCTGACGAGCTGTTTACGGCAGGCGCACAGAATACGGTTGTTGTCAGGGTCTATGCAGACGGCAAGGTCGTCTTCACGAGCGATGCCATCACCTCGGAGACCGAGCCGCTGAAGCTCAATGCGGTATTCCCGAAGGAAACCAAGGTTATCCGCATCACGGTTGAGGATACCAGCAAGCCCGAAGCCGGCGCAGCCCCCGTTAAGCTGTTCACCGATATCTACGGAATCGAGTTTGCATAATAATCATACAAACAGAAACAGGCTTATCCGTCTGCGGATAAGCCTGTCCTGTATATAAACTGTCTCACAGGAGGGAAATGAACCAATGAAAATTGAAACACAATGCCTGCATGCCGGCTACACACCGGAAAACGGTGCGCCCCGCGTCGTCCCGATCGTTCAGAGCACGACCTATGCGTTTGACTCTACTGCGCACATCGCAGCACTGTTTGACATGCCGACCGAGCCGATCTACTCCCGCTTTGCAAATCCGACAGTCGATGCCGTGGAGAAGAAGATCGCCGCACTGGAGGGCGGCGTGGCCGCAATGTGTACGACCAGCGGTCAGGCAGCGAGCCTGCTTTCGATTCTGAATATCTGCAATGCCGGCGACAGCTTCATCTCGACCGGCACGATCTACGGCGGCACAGTCAACCTCTTTGCCGTGACGCTCAAGCGCTTCGGCATTGAATGCATCTTTGTCGATCAGGAGGCGAGCCGCGAGGAGCTTCAGAAGGCGATCAAGCCGAACACCCGCTGTGTATTCGGCGAAACGCTCGCGAATCCGGCGCTGTCGGTGCTCGATATCAAGAAGTTTGCAGATTTTGCGCATGAAAACGGCATGCCGCTGATTGTTGACAACACCTTCCCGACCCCGATTCTCTGCCGTCCCAAGGAGTTCGGCGCGGACGTGGTTATTCACTCCACGACCAAGTACATGGACGGCCATGCCGTGCAGGGCGGCGGCGTGATTGTGGACTGCGGCACATTCCCGTGGGACAACGGCAAATATCCGGAGTTCACCGAGCCGGACGAGAGCTATCACGGCGTCTGCTATGTCCGCGAGTTCGGCAATATGGCATACATCATCAAGTGCAGAATGCAGCTCATGCGCGATTTCGGCTGCTATCCGAGCGCAACGAATGCATTTTATCTCAATCTCGGCCTTGAGACCCTTGCAATCCGCATGAAGCAGTACTGCATCAATGCGCAGAAGGTCGCCGAATTCCTGCTGACCCGTCCGGAGGTCGAATCCGTCAGCTATCCGGGACTGGAAAGCGACCCGTATTACGAGCGTGCCAAGACCTATCTGAAGGACGGCTGCTCCGGCGTCATCTCCTTTGTCATCAAGGGCGGCAGAACGACCGCGATGAACTGGATGGATTCGCTGAAGCTGGCATCGAATGTGGTGCATGTGGCGGATATCCGCACCTGCGTGCTGCATCCGGCCTCCGAGACACACCGTCAGCTCACGGATGAGCAGCTTGTCGCGGCGGGCATCAATGCCGGCATGATCCGGCTGTCCGTCGGTCTCGAAAACGTCGAGGACATCATCGCCGATCTCACACAGGCCTTTGAGGCAGTTCAGTGAGCCGGTACAAGAAGCGGCCGAGATAAAATCAGGCGCTTTTTCTTCCCCACACAGAATACACCGGACAGAATGCGTGGTTCCCTCACCGGAATCACGCATTCCGAACATCAGAACGGAGTTGTTTCTATGACATTTTCCGAACTGCGGCAGCAGTATCCCGAATTTGTTTTCGACGATATTTCCGTGCGCTTTGCGCAGGGAGAAGCCGGCGGAAGGCTGCATATCATCTATTCATTCCGCATTCCCGGACTGTGCAGCTTCACGCCGGAATGGGAGATTCCCTGTGAACAGCCGGACATGAACGACCCGGCTTTGCTGCGGCTGTGTGAAGCACTCGGCATGGCGGAGCTGGTCAGCTATTGGAAGATCACCTGTTCTCCGACCGTGCGCCTGAGGCATTCTCTGACGCAAGCGCAGGAGAATTGGTGGAAGCGGCTGTATTTCGGCGGCCTCGGCGAATTTTTCTACCGCAACGGCATTGAGACTGATTTTGACAGCTTTATGCAGTTTGCATATGATGCTGACAGTGCAGTCAGCAGCGGAGAAGCAAAGAAAAAGCCGCTTTCCGGCAAGCTGATTCCGGTCGGCGGCGGCAAGGATTCGATTGTCACGCTGAATCTGCTGAAAGATCAGCTCGGCGATGCATACGCCTATCAGATCAATCACCGCAATTCCTCGGAGCAGGCGGCACTGCTCGCAGGCATTCCGAAGGAGCGGATTCTCGAACCGAAGCGGACGCTGGACAAAAACATGCTCGAATGCAACCGGCGCGGCTTTCTGAACGGCCACACGCCGTTTTCGGCGATCGTCGCATTTTCATCTGTACTGACGGCCTATCTGCACGGGCTTTCCGAGGTAATTCTATCGAATGAATCCTCCGCAAGCGAATCGACGGTATCGGAGCAGGAGGTCAATCACCAGTATTCCAAGAGCTATCAGTTCGAGCGTGATTTCTTTGCATATGAGCGTGATTATCTGCGGTGCGGCGTCCGGTATTACAGTCTGCTGCGTCCGCTGACGGAGTTTCAGATCGCGCGGTATTTCGCTGCACTTCCGACGTCATATCATGAGATTTTCCGGAGCTGCAATGCAGGCGCGAAGGAGGACAAATGGTGCGGGCACTGTGCAAAATGCCTGTTTGTCGCGGTGATTCTGTCGCCGTTTCTGCCGTACCGGGAGATTGTGCGGCTGATTGGCTCCGACCTGTTCAATCTGCCGGACATGGAGCCGGTATTGCAGGAGCTGTGCGGAGCGCTGCCGAATAAGCCGTTTGAATGTGTCGGCAGCCGCAGAGAGGTAAATATCGCGCTTTGTCTGGCGATTGCGCGTGCAGAGGCAGCCGGCGAGGAGCTCCCGCTGCTGCTGAAGCAGTACAAGGCATTGCCGCTCTGTGCGCAGTACGCTGCCGAAGCGTCCGCCTTCGGACAGGAATGGGATTCGCAGCATAATCTTCCCGACAGCTTAGCAGAGCATGTGCGGCACGCATGCGTGGAGGCATTTCGCTGACAGAACCGTTATGAAACCGGCAGACGGCAGTATCGCAGAAAGGAGGAATTCAGATGCCGTATATTGTTGTGAAGGCATACCCGAAGGATGAGAAGATCAAGCAGGAGGTCGCGGAGGAGATCACCCGTATTTTCGCGGAAAAATGGGGCTGTCCGCGGTCTGCGGTCACGGTCAGGATTGAGGAATACGCACCGGATGACTGGCAGCGCGAGGTCAAGGAGAAGGAGATCGACCCGCAGGCAGGCGAAATGCTGATTCTTGAGGGCGAGCAGCAATTCTGAACAAAACACCGCCGGAGGTTCAAAGCAGAGACCTCCGGCGGTTTGTTTGACTGGACAGCACAAATGCGTGCAATCGCGCGAAAGGAGAGGGCTTGGGGACGGAGTCCCCATTCCAGATTATCGTGCAGCGATACGGACGCTCACCGGAAGCGGCGCTGGGCGGCATCGTAGCGGAAGCCGGCTTTGGCGAGGCGTTCGATGATCGTCCGGGCATCGAGTGCATGCTCCGCACAGAAGTCCTCCAGTGTCAGACCGGAATCGCGAAGCTGGGTATTGATGTAGCTGAACAGAATAAAGGGGTCATTGGGGATCTGCATAAAGGAACCTCCTTCAGGAAAGCTCTCTGCTGATTGCCGCCGCATCCATAGACCGGACGCGCTTTGTCAGCAGCCGGGAGAGCGGCAGGAAGCAGAGGAAAACGGGAATTGCGGCGGCAGCCGTCCGGAGCGAGGAGGGCAGCAGAACACGCTCCCAGAGCAATTCGCGGCCGGACACGCGGAACAGCACGCCGCTGAACAGATAGACAAAGCCGCTGCGCAGGAACGTACACAGCGCGGTCAGAACGAAATAATGGAAAAAGCTGCGCCGCAAAATCTGCTCAAACAGGAGGCAGACAAAGGTGCAGCAGATGACGAGATAGATTGCATTCACGCCGAGGGGATTGCCGCAGGCGATGTCGATGCCGAAGCCGCCGACGACTCCGGCAGCCATACAGAAATACATATCCTCATGCATGCTGATGCAGATTGCGGCGGGGATGGTCCAGAGTGCGCGGACTCCGCCGCCGAGCATCGGAAACCAGCAAAGGAGCAGCAGGAGCATGCTGAGCGTCATGCGGAAGAAGTTTCTGCGGCTTGTACGGCGTTCCGATCGGGTGCGGCTTTGTCTGGCGGGCTTTTTCGGGCGTTTACTTTTCACCGAACGACTCACCCTTTCCTTTGAAATCCAGCAGCACGGTGACGGTATCGAGCTCAGAGAGCTCGACGGCGGGCTGCACGACCGCATACTGCGCAAGGGATGTCGATTCGATGCCGGTTTCCGTGACATTGCCGATCACGAGGCCGTAGGGGAACAGGCCGGTCGTACCGGCAGTGATGACGAGGTCATGCGCCTTGACGGTGCTGTCCTCATCGAGATAGATCATTTTCGTGCGGCCGTCCGCGGCATATTTCAGGTCGCCCTCAATGATGCCGCTGTCGCCGGTTTCGAGCACGACGGCGCCGACGGAGAGCTCCGGCGAAAGAACCGTGGTGACGGTTGCATAGTGCGGAGAGAGCTCCGTAATTACGCCGACCAGTCCGGCGGAGCAGATCACCGGCGCATTGAGTGTAATGCCGTCCTCCTCGCCCATATTGATCTGGAAGCTGCCGGTCATATCATTTGTGAGGGGCATCAGCACCTTGCAGGGCTCGCTGGTGACAAAATCCTCATATTTCTCTTTGATTGCGAGCTGATCGCGCAGGGCATCGCGCTCACGGACTGCCTCCTCATAGCCGATGAGCTGCTGATTGAGGATTGCATTCTGCTCGCGCAGTCTGGCATTTTCCTCGCGGTAGGCCTTGGCCTCATAGTAAGTATCGAGCCGTTCGTCAACCTCTCCCTGAATGGCGGAGGCGGCATGGCGGAAGGGTGCAGTCACAGCATGCAGGAGTCTTGTGAGCCGGTCGGTCTGCGCGCCTGAGCGGATCGAATAGAGCATCACGCCGGTCAGCAGGGCGAGCACACACAGCAGCACGCGGAATTTCGCGCTGCGGAAAAAAGCGTTGAGATTCATGGGGTGAGCGCTCCTTTTTTTGTTCACATTACGGTGTTATTTCTTTCTTTTCTGTTTATTAGCAGCATCAGTCGAGCTGAATATTCGGATGCTCCTTGCGCAGATGCGCCTTCAGGCAGGTAAAGGATTCCGCGCTGATATCGTGTTCCAGTCTGCACGCATCCTCTGCGGCGATTCTCGGGGAAACGCCGAGATCGACGAGCCACTGTGTAAGGACAAGATGCCGCTCATAGATCCGCTCGGCGACCTCCCTTCCGGTTTCGGTGAGGGAGATGTTGCCGTCATTGGCAATCTGAATGAAGCCGCCGTCCCGCAGAATACCCATTGCGCGGCTGACGCTGGGCTTGGAAACTTCCATTTCATGTGCGATATCAACTGCTCTGACGAAATTTTCACGCAGATGCAGAATCAAGATCGTTTCGAGATAATCCTCTCCCGATTTGTACAGCTTTGCCATTTGTTTACGGTTGCTCCTTTCCGGAATAAGTTGCGGACGGAATCACATCGGCGACAGTGAGAACCTCGCCGGAAACAGTGAACCGGATATCGAATCCGGCGAATTCGGTGCCGTAGATGCGGGCGGGGTCATCGGCATAGCCCGGCCGGATATCCTGCGCGAGCAGTGCAGAAGCGGCAGCCTGCTTTTCAGCGGGGAGTCTGCCGAGCAGCCCCTCCGGGTCACAGACGGTCAGCCGGTGCAGACGGGTCTGTGCGGTATAGCCCTCTGCGGCCTCCGGACGGCAGTCCGCGACCGGAATATAGGGCTTGATATCATAGATCGGTGTGCCGTCCATGAGGTCGATGCCCGAAACCAGCAGCCGAACGGGCTGTTCGCGGTCCAGCACAGCCTCCAGCCGAACACAGGAAAGCCCGATCGGATTGGGTCTGTAGGGTGCGCGCGAGGCGAATACGCCGACTCTTGCATTACCGCCCAGCCGCGGCGGCCGCACCGTAGCAGACCAGTGCTTGCCGGGAGCTTTTCTGGCAGCGTGGAAGCCGAAAATCAGCCAGATATGCGAAAACAGCGAGAGTGCCCGAACGGCATCCGGCTGACTGTAGGCTCCTGTAAAGACGACCTCACCGGTCAGCTCCGGCACAAGGCCGCTCTGCCGCGGCAGGCCGAATTTTCCGGTGAAATCAGTGCGGATGTAGGCAACGGGCTCCAGCGTCAGCGCGTCGTCAGTCATACATGATGTCGCTTTGCGCGTAATAGGCATTGAGCTTGTCGCTGGAGGATACATTCACGGTCACGGCAATGCTCAGCACGATTGAAAGCACATAAGCCGCAGCGGTCAGGCCGAAGCCCGGCGCACCTCTTTTCTGCGAAAGCAGCTCCACAATGCCCGGTACAACCATGGTGATTGCGGTGATGACAAACATAAAGGTGGTAAAGCCCTTGAGCTTTTTGAGGCGCGTGACAATCGTGATCGACAGCAGAATGAGCAGAACGCCGAAGATCAGATAGCATTTATCGAAAAATTTGAAGATACCGGGCGCGGAGGAATCATCCTCATAATTGCCCATAGAAAACATCAGTGTCGCAATGCCCGCGAATACGCCCATGACGGTTGAAATAATTGAAACCGTAAAGCCCTTCTGTGCGAGGTCGGCGAGCTGCTGTTCCCGGAGCCGCTTCAGCTCCTCTCTGGCGCGCTTCTGATCCTCCTCTGTTTTTGCGGGAGCTTCCGTGAGCGCTTCGGAGGCACGCTTTGCAGCCTGTTTTTTTGCGGCCTCAAGATCCGCCTGATTGAACACGACCTTGCGCTCCGGCTCCGGAGCGGGCTCCTCCAGCAGCGTGCTGGCATCGACCTCCGGCAGAATCTTCGGGGCTTCTTTTTTCTCCGGCTGTGTATATTCCTCCGGCTCGCTGAGCAGTGCGGCGGCTGCCTGCTGCTGTGCGGCTGCCTGCTCTGCCATTGCCTGCTGCATAGCTGCATTGCGCTGGCGCTCGATGAACTCCGCCTTCAGGTCGGCGATTTCTTCGGGCGTGTAGGGCGGCTGACCCTTTGCGGCGCGCTGCTGCTGAAGAATTGCAATCTGTTCATCGGTCAGCTCCTGAAAGCGCATCTGCGGCTTCGGGGCTGCCGGCGCACTGCCGGTCATGTCATCGAGTGTGACGGCAGAGGCCCCGGCAAGGCGCGGGTCAATGCCGCCGGAGGCAGGCTGTGTATTTTTGCGCGGGTCTACATAATCACTGTCATCAAGGATGACCTGTGACGCGCCTGCGAGCCGGGGGTCAATGCCGCCGGGCGCGGGCTGCGGGGCGTTTTTCCGCGGGTCATCATATGTCATTTCGCCGAGGAGCTGCTGCTCTAAGCTGTGCTGATCGTCCATATCCAGATTCTCCTTTTGCTCAGAATTCTGCCGCAAGCGATAACAGCGAACGCTTCTGCGGCAGCATATCATATTTATTATAGCAGAATTCATCGGAAAATGCAAGCCATATTCAAAATTTCGCGCACGGATCAGCCGCTTTCCGGCTTCATATATCCGATTGCTTTTCTTCGCATGATATGCTGTAACCGGGCAGTGCCCGGCTCCAATTTTGCTCCCATATTTTCATTCACGGATTCTTTTCTCAAACACCTACTGCACTTTCATGTATAATATGCTATAACCGGGCAGTGCCCGGCTCCAATTTTGCTCCCATATTTTCATTCACGGATTCTTTTCTCAAACACCCACTGCACTTTCATGTATAATATGCTATAACCGGGCAGTGCCCGGCTCCGATTTTGCTTCCATGTTTTCATTCACGGATTCTTTTCTCAAACACCCACTGCACTTTCATGTTGAATATGCTATAATATTTGTATCGGATATGCTTGAAAAGCACGGCACATCATGGGCGAAATACGGTATCGAAAATGAGGCCATCAAAAAGCACCAGAATATCGGGAATATCATTATCAATACGGCTGATGGCCGGATCTGTGTGAAATGCAGCAATTATGACTGCTTTGCTTCTGATCCGCCCGATACTTCCGACGGCATAATCGGCGACAACAACGGCAACGGCGAGGTCGATGAAGATGACTGGGAAATTGAGTGGAAGGACTATCTGAAAAAGAAAATGAATGAGTAATTTGTGCAAAGCGCTGAAAAAAACGCGTCTCCTTGACGGACACCGCAAAACCTGCTATAATGAATGATGTATAAATGCCATGACGGACGAGGAGTAATTACCGGACAGGCGGTACAGAGAGGGCACGGTCGGTGTGAGTGCCTGCGCCGCGGTGATGAAGGTCGCGTTCCGAGCAGCGGACGGAAAAGCCTGCGGAAATCTGCGGGAGAACTGTCTGACGGGGGCTGCCGCCGTAACCGGACAGCGCAGAGTGCAGAGGGCTTTTTCCGGCTTTCTGAATTCAGGTGGTACCGCGGATATGATAATCAGTCCGCCCTGAGCCCGATGAAGGTTCAGGGCGCTTTTTATTTTTGTAAGGAGGCGACCGCAATGACAGAACCGTTCCGCAGCAGCAGTCCCGATTCTGCCGGGAGCCTGCCTGTGCAGGTTCAGACGTTTCCGGTCATCTCCTCGAAATACCGCGCTTCGCGCTGGCCGTTTGCTGTGCTCGCCGTTCTTGCCGCCGTGCTGACCGCGTTTCTGCTCTGGCTGTTTCTGCCTGTCGGGTTTCAGAAACAGGCACAGAATGCGGCAGAGGAATATTACAGTGCCAATCATGCGGCGGCAGAGGAGGAAATTCAGGCGCTCTTTGATTATTATGAGAAGTATCATGCGAAGCATCCCGGCGGCACGGATGACAGCGGGGAGCCAGAGGACGGCGACGGAGAGGCCTTTCAGCAGGTTTTTGACATATTTTTTGATCTGATGACGCTTGGAATGTATTCCTACACCGACCCCTCCGGCTACAGCAGCGCGGAGGAATATGTCCGCGCCATGACCGTCAGTTTGACGGTTGAGAAGGAACGGACAATCCTGTACCAGGGCATTCTTGACCGGCGTGAGCAGAATGAGATCGTCAGCGACCTCGCCGCACACTATCATGAGCAGTTCACAGAAGACGCGGAGTTCATGATGCTCGTTTCCAGTGTGCTTCTGACCGGTATTCTGATTGTTCTGACGGTGATAACCCTGCTGGTTTATCACCTTTTGAAGCGGCGCGGCGAGAAGCGCTGGACGCGGGTCGAGGTGTTTGAAGATTCTGTACGGCTCGGCGGCCGGACTGTGATTCCGTTCTCCGGCATTCACCGTGCAGAAGCGAAAAAGCCGCATCTTCTGATTCTGGAAACGGACAGCGGTGCGTATACCCTCGCGCGCATTTCAAACAATTCGGAGATCGCCGGCTATATCAACAGCAATCAGCGGCGCTGAGCTGCCGCAGAGCATATACTTTAAGGAGTGGATTATTATGCCAAAGGAACTCGCAAAAAACTATGACCCCGGCAGCTTTGAGGACCGGATCTACCACGAATGGATGCGGCAGCGCTGCTTCCATGCGGAGACAGACCCCAAGAAAATACCGTACACCATCGTGATTCCGCCGCCCAATGTTACCGGACAGCTCCACATGGGTCACGCGCTGGACGAGACCCTGCAGGATATTCTCATCCGCTGGAAGCGCATGAGCGGCTACAGCACGCTCTGGCTGCCCGGCACCGACCATGCCGCAATCGCAACGGAGGCAAAGATCGTCGAGGCGATGCGCAAGGAAGGTCTGACGAAGGACGATGTCGGACGCGACGGCTTCATGGAGCGTGCATGGAAGTGGAAGGAGCAGTATGCAGGCAGAATTGACCAGCAGCTCATGAAGCTCGGCTCCTCCTGCGACTGGGAGCGCGAGCGCTTCACCATGGACGAGGGCTGCTCTGCCGCCGTCAAGGAAGTGTTCGTCAATTACTACGAAAAGGGCTATATCTACCGCGGCGAGCGCATCATCAACTGGTGTCCGCACTGCCTGACCTCGATCTCCAATGCGGAGGTCACCTATGAGGAGCAGGAGGGCAGCTTCTGGCATCTGCGCTATCCGTTCGCGGACGGCTCCGGCTATATGTTCCTTGCGACGACCCGTCCGGAAACGCTGCTGGGCGATACCGCGATTGCTGTCAACCCGAAGGACGAGCGCTATAAGAACGTCATCGGCAAGAATGTCATTCTTCCGCTGGTCGGCAGAGAGATACCGGTCGTTGCGGACAGCTATGTCGATATGGACTTCGGTACCGGCGTCGTGAAGATCACGCCGGCACATGACCCCAACGACTTCATGGTCGGTCAGCGCCACAATCTGCCGGTGCTCAATGTCATGACACCGGATGCGAAGATCACCGAAGACTACCCGAAATATGCGGGCATGGACCGCTACGAGGCGAGAAAGGCAATCCTCGAAGACCTGAAGGAAGGCGGCTATCTCGTCAAGGTTGAGCCGCATGTCCACAATGTCGGCACCTGCTACCGCTGCGGTACGACCGTCGAGCCGCGTGTGTCGCTGCAGTGGTTCGTCAAGATGGACGAGCTTGCAAAGCCGGCGATCGAGGCCGTGCGCGACGGCAGAATCAAGTTTGTGCCGGAGCGCTTTGATAAGCTCTACTTCAACTGGATGGAGGATATCCGCGACTGGTGCATTTCCCGTCAGCTCTGGTGGGGTCATCAGATTCCGGCATTCTACTGCGATGACTGCGGCGAGCTGGTCGTGACGAAGGAGGACAGCGCCGTCTGCCCGAAGTGCGGCAAGCCGATGCGGCAGGATCCCGATTCGCTTGATACGTGGTTCTCTTCGGCGCTGTGGCCGTTCTCGACGCTCGGCTGGCCGGAAAAGACCGATGACCTGCAATATTTCTACCCGACCGATACCCTCGTGACCGGTTATGATATCATCACCTTCTGGGTTTCCAGAATGATCGTTGCGGCCATGGAAAATATGGATGAGGTGCCGTTCAAGCATGTGCTGATTCACGGCCTTGTCCGTGATGCGCAGGGCAGAAAAATGTCCAAGTCGCTCGGCAACGGCATCGACCCGCTGGAGATCATTGACAACTACGGCGCGGATGCCCTGCGCTTTATGCTCGCAACCGGCAATTCGCCCGGAAACGATATGCGCTTCACCGACGACAAGGTCAAGGCGGCGCGCAACTTCGCAAACAAGCTCTGGAATGCCTCCCGCTATGTCATGATGAATCTGCCGGACGATTTCAAATTCACCGGACTGCCCGCAGAGCTCCGCATGGAGGACAAGTGGGTTGTGTCGAAGTTCAATCAGCTCGCAAAGGATGTCAATGACAATCTCGATCACTTCGAGCTGGGCGTCGCATCCGCAAAGCTGTATGATTTCATCTGGGATGTGTACTGCGACTGGTACATTGAGCTGACGAAGCCCAGAATGCGCGCAGGCGGCCAGACCAAGGCCGATGCAGAGCAGGTGCTTGTCTGGGTGCTGCGCGGGATGCTCAAGCTGCTGCATCCGTTTATGCCGTTCATCACCGAAGAAATCTGGCAGGTGCTCACCGACCGTGAAAGCATGATTATTCTTGCAGATTACCCGACCTTCCGCGAGGAGCTGGACTTCGGCAAGGATGCGGCGGACTTTGAAAAGGTCATCGCGGCAATCAAGGCGGTGCGCATGAGCCGTACCGAGCTGAATGTGCCGAATTCGGTCAAGGCAAAGCTCTATTTCGAGACCCTTGATGTTGATGTGTTCTCTGCAAACAGCATCTTCTTTGAGAATATGGTCGGCGCCTCGGAGCTGGAATTCGGTCAGGATTACAAGTTCAAGAATGCGCTCACGGCCGTTACCGACTGTGCGAGAATCTTCATCCCCATGGAGCAGCTCGTCGATAAGGAAAAGGAGCTGGCGCGTCTGGCGAAGGAAGAAGCCAAGGCACGCAAGGATATCGAGATCATTCAGAAGAAGCTGAGCAATGAGGGATTTGTCGAGAAGGCGCCCGCACAGCTCATTCAGAATGAACGCGAAAAGCTCGCAAAGGCGAAGGAAAAGCTCTCCAAGGTGCTTGAATCCATCGAAAACTGGAAGTAATAAGGGCAGCGTCCTTTATCAATCCGCCGGCGATATCATTTTCATTGCAAACTGATGCAGCCGCCTCCCGAAACCCGCGGGAGGCGGCTGCATTGTATTTTTATGTTTATGCGGCGGCACGGTCTTCCGCCAGAAGTGCAAACATCTGATCGTGCAGCGCACTGTCGTACATTTTACAAGCCGAACGGTCGTAGAAATTGCCGGTCGTATCCCACAGCACCGGGCAGATATCCCGCTTCAGGGCCATTTCGCAGACCTTAGTGACAAATTTCCGGATGCTTTCATTGTCCTTGTTCTTGTGCGGACAGCCGTATTCGCCGATGATAACCGGCACACCTGCGTCCGTAAACCGGTACTTCAGCATCTCCATGTACTGATACATCTGGTCGATGTCATCCTCCGTGCCCCAGTTGCTGCGTGCCTTGCCCCAGTCTGCGTCCTCCTCCAGAATGCAGAAGGTCGGCGGCGTGTAGTAATGCACGGAAAGAATGCACCGCCCCGCGGGGTCGTCCGGCATTTCAAACAGCCGGTCGCAGGTCATCTCGATATCTGTCGCATAGCCGGCGATCAGCAGGCAGCGTTCGGCATTCTTCCCGCCTGTACCGCGGATCAGATCGACAAATGTCTGATTGATCTCGTTCAGGAGCGCATAGGCGGTGTTTTTCTCCGGCATCGTGCTGTGACTGTAATGATTCCAGAGGGAATCCCAGCAGCCCTCCTCATTGAGCGATTCAAAGATCAGGTGTTCATCCTCATCGCCGAATGCCTCGGCAAGCTGCTCCCAGATGCGGGTATATTTTTTCATACACTCGTCTTTTTTGTCAGGCTCCGCAAAGCCTTCCCACCAGCCGCCGTCCCAGTGAATATTCAGCAGGACATACATTCCGGCATCCAGCGCCCAGTCCGTCACCTCGCGGACGCGGGCAAGATAATCCGGATGGATTGTATAATCGCTGCTCATCATATTCGACCACGCGACCGGAATACGCAGTACCCCGAAGCCTTCATCTGCGTAGCCCTGAATGATCTCCTTTGTGATGACCGGGCTGCCCCATGCGGTCTCATAATTCTGCACGGTGCTGCCGTTGATCCAGTCGCCGCATGACTCAAAGGTGTTGCCGAGATTGATGCCCAGCCCCATATCGCGGACGGTTTCCGCCGCAGAGAGCATCGGCGGATTGTCAGCCTGCGGTTCCTCGCTGCTGCTGCCCTGCGGACTGCCGCATGCGGTCGCTGCGGTCATGCCGGTGAGTGCAGCCAGAAGGGCTGCGATCGCTTTTTTCAGTTTCATAATCGGTACCTCTTTCCGGTTTTCTGTGTGATGATCCGGCTGCATTCAGCCCATGACTGTTTCCGGTGCGTGCGCAAAAAAGACCCGTTTCGGACTGCGCGAGAGAAGCAGCGTCCAGTCCTGCCGCAGCGCTTCATTTTCAGTATACGCTTCCAGATACGAAAGCGGCTCCAGATCGCCTGCAAAACAGTCTCCGTCATCGAGAACCAGCGTGACACTGTCCGGACTGTGGCTCGGCGTATGGAGAATCTCACCGCGAATGCCCATGCGCAGCAGGAAATCCCTGCTTTCCGCACAGGAAATGACCGCCGCCGCCGTTTCGTCAACCGGCTGAAAGGACAGGCGGTCTCTTGCAAAAATGCGGTCGGAGAAATGGACATGCGCAAGCTGTACATCCATAAGCAGGAGCCTCACGCCCTGCTGCATCAGCGCACCGATCAGCCCCATGTGGTCAGGGTGATAATGCGTCGCAAGCACATATGAGATATCCGGCATGCGGATGCCCTGCGCCTTGGCTGCGCGGTAAAATGCAGGCAGTGTTCCGGCATAATCGGTATCGACAAGCAGCGCGCCGCTGCTCCCGCGGATGAAAAAGGTCTTGGTGTTCCCGTATTGCAGCACTGTCATCATACGTTTTCCGGCAGCTTATCGGATAATAATTCCCGGAGCTGCGTCTCCTTCTGCTGCATCAGTTCATCGAACCGCGCCAGATAGTCATACGGATATTTGCACTCCGTGAGCCGTTCGATGCCGCGCTGTCCGCCGATGACCTTGGTCGATGCGCCCGCGCCGATGCCGAGGATCGTCTGCGAATCGTCCATCATCATGACATTGTAGGCGCTCTCGAAGCCGGGCTTGGCGTAGCCGACATTTTCGAGATTCGCGGCCATATTTTTCTGCCGGTACAGATAATAGGGACGGTAGCCCGCCGTCGTCAGCGCCGCCTGCGCATAGGCGACCATTTCGCTGACCGCCTCCGGCTCGGGCATCGGCAGGCTTTGATAGAAGTCCGCCGCTTTTTTCAGCGCGAGACAGTGAACGGTAATGCTCTCCGGTTCAAGCCGCAGGGCACGTTCAATGCTCTCGCGGAAGCCTTGCACGGTATCGCAGGGCAGTCCTGCGATGAAATCCATGTTGATATTATCAAAGCCCATGTCCCGCGCGAGAAGGTATTTGTCCTCTGCATCCTGTGCGGTATGCGGACGCCCCGCCGCCTTCAGCACATCGTCCTGAAAGCTCTGCGGGTTCACGGAAATGCGCGTGACGCCGAACTGCCGCAGATATGAGAGATTTTCCCGCGTAATTGTGTCAGGTCTGCCGGCCTCAACGGTGAATTCGCGGAGCGGCTGTCCGGCCGCGAAATTTGCGGAGAGCCAGTCAAGCGGCTGATACAGGTCGATTGAGGTCGGTGTGCCGCCGCCGACATAAATGCTGTCAACCGTCATCCCGAATTCCCGCACCAGATTGCCGACCAGTTCGGTTTCCTTTGCGATGCATTCGTAATATTTCGGAATCAGGCTGCCCATCTGCGAGACCGAATTGCTCACAAACGAACAGTATTTGCAGCGCGTCGGGCAGAACGGCACAGACAGGTAGACCCCGACGCTGTTTTTCGGCGCGGCATTGAGAATCGGCGTCTGCACCGCGAGGATATCCGCAGCAAGCTGTGTTTTTTCGTCCGTGACATGCCAGATGTTCCGGAAATCCTCCGCAGCCTGCCGGACACTGCCGGTGCGAGCGGCAAATTTCCGCAGCAGGTTCACCGGCCGGATGCCCGTCAGCATGCCCCATGCCGGACGCAGCCCCGTCAGCCCGCAGAGCAGCGGGTACAGCAGCCCGGAGATCTCACGGTCAAGGTCGCTGTTCTGCACCTGTCCGGGCAGTATTTTTGTGTCACTGCGCGTTTCGCCGCCGATGCGGACGGCGCCGGTCAGAAGCAGCGTGCCGTCCTGCTCCGGCGTCAGGCCTGCGGAAAGGTACTCCTCCCCTGCCGGGACAGCCTCCGCCTCCGAGAACGTGAATTTCTCCGCCGGCCGAAACAGCTTCAGCAGCGCCTCCATTTCGTAGGTGCGGCTGTGTCCGTATGTGTGAATGACCAAACTGTCACCCCTTTTCTTTTGTTACAGCGTACCGCTTCAGCATTTCCAGAGATCCTCCCCGTAAAACAGGATGCTGTCATGCCGGTCTGCCTGACGCAGCACGGTCATGACATTGTACACATCCGGAACCGGCGAGACAATGCCGACGCATGCCGCCCCGAACAGCAGCCCGTTCAGGGTTTCCGCATCCGCAGGGCTGAGCAGGAACCACAGCAGCGGAATGATCCCGAGCAGAAAGGGCAGCAGACACATCAGAATGAATCTGCCCCGCTTCATCGGATATGAGGCCAGTGCCGTCAGGATCATTCTGCCGCGCAGCCGTCCCACGGTCACCGTCGCCGCCCGCGGATATACCGCCGCATGCAGCAGCTCGTGAACCGGCAGCAGCGCCAGTCCCGCCAGAAAGCCGGGCAGAATCATCAGCGGCGAAAGCACAAGCCTCCGCGCCGCAAAGATCCTGAAAAACAAAATGAGATTCAGAAGCAGACATGCCGCGATCATCAGCGGAACCGTCTTTTTCATCATTGCATCCGTTGATTCCGGCGTTTTGAGCTTTTCTGCATTCGCCGGGAGTATGCCCGTCTGATATTCTGCGATCGAACGGATGCTTCGCCTGAACTGTATCATGCCGTATGTTTCCTCTGCAATTTTTTATGATGACGGAACAGAAGCCCGGCCCCCGCCGCGATCAGCCCGATGCAGAGCATCTGCGTCACGGAGAGAAGCTGCCCCTGATGCGATGCGCGGAGAAAATCCAGTGCGCATTTCGCCGCGGCTGATGTCAGGAATACCGCAGGAACCGTGTTGATCCGGCGGCGGAAAAAGCCGTACAGCCCCGCCGCAAAAATCAACAGAAACACTGCCGATTCGATGAGCTGCACGGGCAGTGCCGGAACCGGATTCGCATGCACGCCGGTATAGACCGTGCGGAATGCGCCGCTGTAGGGGATGCCGCCGCAGCAGCCGCCCAGAAAGCAGCCGATCTTGCCGATGCTGTACATCAGCGGGAGCATGAGCGTGCAGTTCTGTGTTAAGACAATGTCATAGCCGGGCAGCCTGCTGAACCATGCGGTCAGTGCGCAGGCGGCATACATGCCCGCGAGACCGCCGAGAGAGGACAGTCCGATTATTTTCCCGCCGGAGGTAATGAACGTCAGCGCCATGCCGCCGCAGAGGCTCAGCAGTATGCCGAGCAGCATCTGCCAGAATGCAGTCTGCTTCCGGATGCCCCGCCGGATATTCAGCAGGAACAGCCCGCCCGTTCCGGCGAGAAACGACAGCAGAATCATCATGCCGTAGGGCGCAATGACGCCGTGATCGGTGTTAATCCGAAGCTCCATGAGCCGATTCCTCCTGTGCCGTGCAGCCGCCGCATGCGTCAAGAACTCCGCAGTCCTCCGGTGCAGGCAGCGCAGGTCTGCCCGCATACTCAGCATATACACAGCCGGAGATGCCGTGATCAGTGATGTCCATTCCGCCTCACCCCATGCCCTGACATTGGGTGCATTCATCCAAACACTGATTCCACATGCTGACACAAAATGCGATCACGGCAATCGTAATCACAAGCATGACGATACTGATTGTCACGCCGGCGCCGGCAAGCAGCCTGCCGCCCTTGCTGCGCGGAAACCGGATGCAGTAAAACGCCGAAAGACCCGTTGCCGCCGTCAGAAACAGCAGCGGGATTCCGGATAAAAAATCCGTGAACATCGTAAGAATGCACAGAAGGTACAGCGCCGCAGCCGTCACCGGAATCCAGACCGGCGGCTTCGCGCTTTTCCCGGAATCGGAGCCGGGTTCTCCCAGATGAACCGGCGAGACGCCCTCCGGAAAACTGCGGATGTACTCGGATTCCGCGCCGGTCAGAAAGAGATACCAGCGCCCGTCCGGCATCTGCAAAAAGCGGTGCTGACGCGCTGCCTCCTCCGCACCCTCCGGTGCGCGCAGTGCGTCCTTTCCGTCATATTGCGTCAGCTCGCAGCCCGCGAGCCCGTAGTACACAATTTCCATAACCTTTACCCCGGTATGTGATGACACTGCTCCTGACAGGAGTCGCATGCGGAGCGGAACGTCATAATCACAAACATCCACAACAGCAAATAAATAACCAGAAAAACCGAAAAGCCCAGCATGTATTTCGCGAAATCACTGTCCCGGTTGTTTATCAGGGCCGCGATCGAGAGAATCAATGCGCCCGCCAGAAACAGCAATATGAGCACCAGCCAGCCGCCGGTTATCCCGCCGAAGAAGATCGTCAGGAAGATCGCCGCAATCAGCGCCGCCGAACCGCCTGCCAGAATGCGGCTTTTTTTTTCGGAGACTGCCGCACTTTGGATCTGCGTCAGGACGATCTCGGTCTGCTCCTGTCCTGCGTTTTCGATCTCCTTCTGCTCCGATTTTGTGAGAAAATGGATCCATTTTCCGTCAGGCATCTTCAAAAAGCCGTTCCACTTCAGCCGGTCGGCATCCGCATCCTCCGGCGCAAGCAGTGCCGGCCTGCCATACTGCTCCGTCAGCTTACAGTTTTTGATTTCCAGATACCGGATGTTTTTTTCATTCACGGTTCCCGCCTCCTTTGAGGAAGAATGTCCGCAGAATCAGAAGCTGCGCGGCGTCAGATAGTGTCCGAAGGTGCGCTCGTGTTCGAGCGTGGTTTTTCCGTAGTGGCCGGTATAGACCGTGCAGTCGCCTTCGATCTGTCCGAGCCGGAGCAGTGAGGCGCGCATATCGCGGATACTGCCGCCGGGGAAATCGACCCGCCCGACACCGTCGCGGAACAGGGTATCGCCGGTGAACAGGATGTCCTCATGTCTGAAGCAGCAGCAGCCCGGGGTATGACCGGGGGTGTGCAGCACAGAGAAGGTCAGCTCCTCCGAGAATTTCAGGGTTTCGCCCTCCTCAAAGTGGCGGATTTTCTGCGGGTCGGGTTTGTGATAAGCCGCAGCAAAGCCAAGCCCGGTCGCCATAGAGCGGTCAACAGAGAGCAGCAGCGGCTCGTCCAGCGGGTGTACATACAGCGGGATGCCGTATGCCTCCGTGACCTCCGCGGCCGCGCCGAAGTGGTCAAAATGCGCGTGCGTCAGCAGCACGGCAAGCGGGTTCAGCTCCGCAGAACGAACCTCCGACATGATATACTGCGCCTCCGCACCGGGGTCGATGATGACGGCGTTTTTTTCTTCGTCGGAGACCAGAAAGCAGTTTGCCTCCAGCTCTCCGACCGGCAGTTGCATTACATGCATCATATGTGATAACTCCTTTTCCTGTTCGGGCCAGACGCCGATCTCAGCTCTGTCCGGCACATCAAACAGTGCATCAAATTTCTCAGTCAGCCCCGCATCGACAAAAATGCCGATGTCTCCTGCGCGAGCACGGCACGGTACTGTCTGCGCAGCTCGGCGGCATGCGTACTTTTCCGCTGCAAATTCTGCCGCACATCAGATAGACCTTCGGCATGCTCAGTACTTCTTCCAGCGTTGCTGTTCCGCGTTATACTGCCAAACGCAGCGCCCGTCACAGAGAATGTTCAGATTGCCGTCTTCATCGCTCTCGAAGGTCACAAGCTCCGTGACCGGCGCACCCGTTGCCGCGATCGCTGCGTCATTGTGCCGCGCCAGCACATAGGGAATCAGGATTTCATCCGCGGTCAGCTTATCTATGCCCGGCTCCATCTGCACATTTTCTTTTCTGACAATACAGGTATGACCGGAGCCCGGCAGCGTGCAGGTCATTTCCTCCGGTTCACGTTTGCTGATGAATATGAGAAACGTCATTGACATCAGAAATGTGCCGGCGAGCAAAAAAGCACCTGCGGTATGGCTGCCGGAGCGGAACAGCATCGCGATCAGGCAGATGAGCGCCGCGAGCAGCATCAGAAAGCCGAAATGCGGCACCGGATAAAACAGCACCATATTCATAGCGCTGATAACGAGATTCACCAGAAAGCAGAAGGTGAACACCGCAAAGCCGATCCGCCATATTTTTTCTTTTTTGGATTTTTCGTCCATGATGGTTTCCTCGGATCAGTACGCCGCTCTGTCTGCGGAGATCACATCGTGAACGGTGCGCAGGCGGCGGATGAGCGTATCGAGCTGTTCGGACGAGGTGACGGAAACCGTGACGTTTATCATCGCATTTCCGTCCTTTTTCATATGCAGATTAAAGTTGGACACCGGCAGATGCGCCTCACCGATGACCGCAGTGACGTCCTTGAGCAGATTCATGCCGTTGACGCAGAGGATTTCGAGATTCGCCTTCAGCTCGGCGGCGGGTGCATTCGAGGCCCAGTAGGCCGGCAGCCAGCGGCTCATTTCCTCCGGACTGCGCCGTGCGAGTGCATCAACATATTTCCGGCACTTCTGCGTATGGACGGTGATGCCGTGTCCGAGGGTTGTGAAGCCGACGATCGGCTCACCCTGCAGGGGCGAGCAGCAGCGTGCGAGCTTGACTTCGAGATTGTTCACGCCGTCGATGATGATGCCGGAGGTGCTTTTGGAGGGCTTGCGCAGTTCGGTGATCGGCTCTGCGGGGAGCTGTGGCTCTGCGGGTGCAAAGCGCTTCATGTAATATTCGCGGATGCGGGGCATGAGCTTTGTGAGCGAGAGGCCGCCGTAGCCCAGTGCCGCATAGAAATCGTCAAGCGAATCGCAGTTTGGCTGCCGCAGGTCTTCTTTTACGATGCATTCAAGCTGCTCCGTCGTAATATTGATATGCATGCGTTTGCACTCATGCTCAAGCTGTGCCCTGCCGGCGGTAATATTTTCCGGGCGGCGCTCGCGCTTGAACCATGAGCGGATTTTTGCACGCGCTTCATTTGTTTTGACGATATCGAGCCAGTTGCGGTTCGGGCCCTTGTTGGGGTCTTTGCTGGTCTGAATCTCACAGATTTCGCCGGTATTGAGCCGGTAGGAGAGCTGTACGATTTTGCCGTCAACCTTTGCGCCGACGGTTCTGTGTCCGATTTCCGTATGGATGTGATAGGCAAAGTCGATGACTGTCGAGCCGATCGGCAGGCTGATCGAATCGCCCTTGGGGGTCATCACGACAATGTCCTCCGGTGCGATATCGTTTTTGATCGTGCTGACAAGTTCTTCGGGGTCATCGCTGGCCTGCTGGGTTTCAAGCACCTGCCGGATCCACGCGATGCGCGAATCGAGAACGGTCTTGCCCTGAATGCGCTCCTTATATTTCCAGTGGGCCGCGATGCCGTACTCCGCATTCGCGTGCATCTCCCATGTCCGGATCTGCACCTCAAACGGAATGCCCTCCTTGCCGAGCACCGATGTGTGCAGAGACTGGTAGCCGTTCGCCTTGGGGTTCGCGATATAGTCCTTAAAGCGGTTCGGAATCGGCCGGAACATATCATGAATGAGGCCGAGCACGCTGTAGCATTCGTTCACAGTGGTGACGATCACGCGGACGGCATACTTGTCATAGATTTCGTCAATGCTTTTATGATTGGCATAGACCTTTTTGTAGAGCCCGTAGATGCTTTTGACGCGGCCGAAAATCTGCGGCGGCGTAACAAAATCCTGTGTCCGGAAGCGCTCCGCGATGCGCTTTTTGATGCTCTCGATAAACGCCTCACGCTCTGCCTTGTTGCGGTCGAGCAGATTCTCGATCTCCGCATAGGCAAAGGGGTCGAGATAATAGAAGGAAAGATCCTCCAGTTCCTCCTGGACGGAGGTGATGCCGAGGCGGTGTGCAATCGGCGCATAGACATTCATGGTTTCAAAGGCGGTTGCCTGCTGCTTGGCGGGCGGCCGGTACTGCAAGGTGCGCATATTGTGCAGCCGGTCGGCGAGCTTGATAATCATGACGCGGATATCCTGCGACATCGCAAGCAGAATTTTCATGACGTTCTCCGCCTGCTGCTGCTCCTTGGTGAAGGTCGGCACCTTGGCCAGCTTTGTCACGCCCTCGACCAGCATAGCAACGTCGTGGCCAAAGCGCTTCTGCACATCCTCTCTGGTCGCGGGGGTGTCCTCGACGACGTCGTGCAGCAGCGCCGCACAGAGCGTGTCGGTGTCCATGCCCAGATCGAGCAGGATGTATGCGACCGTGACCGGATGAATGATATACGGCTCGCCGGAGGAGCGTGTCTGCCCCTCGTGGCACTGTGCGGCATATTCATACGCTGCAATCAGCTTGCTGATATCATACTGCCGGTCATCCGTCAGAATTTTTGAGATAATCATGTCTATCGTGTAGGTCTCGTTATGAAAATCCGGCATATGCCGCCCACTCCTTTCGTTTTGTCCGTATGATGGATTTCATTTTGTCAGCCTGTCGTATTCCTCCGGGGTCAGTGCGCCGTCAGAGAGCAGCGCCTTCAGGTGATTGTCCGCCTGCTGTGCTTCGGCGCGGCGAATTTTCTGTTCACTGCGCAGTCCGATGACAGCGGGAACGGTCAGCACGAGGCCGCAGATCACCGGGCCGGCAGAGAGAATGACCAGCAGCGGCGTCAGGAGCAGCTCCGGCAGGAGCATAAACAGCTTTCCGATTCCCGATGAGGGCTCGGCGGCAGAGAACTCCCGCAGCAGCGGCAGCGTCAGAAACAGCAGCACGGCGGTGCCGGACGCAATCAGCAGCAGCCCGCCGGCGAGCATATAGCGGTAATTGTGTTTTTTCACGGCACGGCACCTTCCTCCGGCGGCAGTCATGCGTTCGGGGCAGCTTTCGCAAGCTCCAGAATTTTGCGGTATTCGGCGGATTCGCTGAGGTCGCGCTTTTTTGTGACCGGCAGTCTGGTCAGCGTATCGGAGGCTGCATCGTATTCGAGCAGACCCAGCTCTGAGAAAATATCCGCGCAGACTCTTGCGCGGCAGCGGTTCATGCCGCATTTTTGGAGCCGTTCGCAGATGCGGTCAACCGACACCGGCGCCCCCTGCACCATCTGGTACACCGCAACCAGATCGCTCCGCTGCGGACACATTCTCCGGTAATATGCAGGGCTCGGCAGTGCTTCGCCGCGCCGGTAGGCATCATAGGCTGCCTGTGCGGCGATGGCCTGCTCCTGTGCTTTTTCGGAGCGCCGCCAGTCCTCGCATTTCAGCGTCAGCGAGGGCTTGCCCATGTAATCCCGCACCTCCGCAGAGATCAGTACATCGAGCATTTGCCCCGGCTGGATGCCGGTTTCCTCCGGCCGCATGCGGAACAGCAGGACATCCTGCTGCACGCCGTTTTTGCGGAGCCGCAGCTTGGTATGGATCCCGCCGGACATGCCGCATACTTCGGCGGCGGTCATTTCCTTCAGCACGAACAGCGGCTTGGGATTGCCCTGACCGAACGGCTCCAGAATACGCAGTCCTGCGGCATTCTGAACGGTCAGATCGGCGGGCTCGGCCGCACGCTCGGCCCGGACGGTCATGACGGGCATCTGCGGATTATTTATCGCTGCATATTCCTGAATCGCGGCACAGAATGCGTCATGCGATTCTGCCGGAACTGTAAAGCCGCCGGCGCCGGGGTGTCCGCCGTAGCGCAGCAGATGCGGCTCGCAGTATTTGAGGCACTCGAACACGGAGAAATCGCCGAAGCTCCGCGCCGAGCCGCGATAGCCGTCGGTCTCCCGCGACATCAGGAAGCAGGGCTTGCCGAAGCGCTCCTGCAAGCGTGCCGCAACAATGCCGATCACGCCGTGATGCCAGTCCTCGCCGGAGAACACCAGCACCCGCTTGCAGAGCAGATCGGGATTTTGCCGGATCTGCGCAAGAATCTGGGTAAAAATGAGCTGCTCTGTTTCCCGGCGCTGATTATTCAGCGCATGAATCTGCTCGGCGAGCATCTGCGCCTCCTCCGGGTCATCCGTCAGCAGGAGCGTTGCCGCAAGCGCGGCCGAAGCAAAGCGGCCGGCGGCATTGATCCGCGGAATAATCTGAAAAGCGGCGGCAGTTGAGGAAACCGGCGTGCCGGCCTCAATGCCGCAGACCGCCATGAGCGAATACAGACCCATGCGTTCGGTATTGGCAAGAAGCTGAAGTCCGCGCTGCACGATAAACCGGTTTTCGCCGTCGAGCGGCATGACGTCCGCGATGGTTGCGAGGGCGGCGAGGTCGCCGAACTGCTCCATGGCAGGCTCCCAGTCGCCGCCGTCGAGCACGGCAGTGAGCTTCAGCGCGATGACCGCGCCGCAGACTGTTTTATACGGAGACATGCAGTCGGGGCGGAAGGGGTCAACGACCGCAGCGGCCTCGGGCAGCACATCACCGGGACGGTGGTGGTCGGTGATGACGAGCTCCATACCGAGCTCCTTGATGAGCTTAGCCTCCTCGACCGCAGAGATGCCGTTATCCACGGTCACGATGAGGGAAACGCCGTCCTCCCGGAGCTTCCGGATGGTGTCGGCGCGCATTCCGTAGCCTTCGGTGCGAGTCGGGATGTACCATATGCCATCGGCGCCGGCGCCGGTGAGCCAGTCAGTCAGGATGACGGTAGCCGTAACGCCGTCACAGTCATAATCGCCGTAGACGCAGATGCGCTCGCCGCTTTCGACTGCGGCAAGGATACGATCGGCGGCGCGTTCCATATCCTTCATCAGAAGCGGGTCGGAAAGCTCGGAAACATTCAGCAGGCTGCCTGCTGCTTCGAGCGATTCGATGCCGCGGGAAACAAGCACTTCTGCGCAGAGCTGAGAAATGCTGCCCTGCTGCCGGAGCCTTGCGGCCTTACCGGGATCGGGCGTGCCGATGATCCAGCGCTTGAGCAAGGTCAGGTCACCTCCGTGTGAGTGTAGTTGTTATCATTTGCTTATTCTATAAGTATACCATTTCTGCACAGAAAATGCAAGCATTATTTACGGAAAGCATTTCGGGGTGATGAGAGGGAGCGGCTGATCGTGAATTTTCAGCACGTAACCGGCGATGACAAATAAAAGTTTTTGGTCGAGTTTTTTTCAAAAAGCTCGCGGGATTCCAAAGGGCAGAGCCCTTTGGCCGCAGGGTTTGCACGCAAACCCGTGAGCAGAGCGCGGAATTCCCCTATCGTTCAAAAGCGCGAAAGGAGGGGGCTTGGGGGAGGGAAAACAATAGTTTTCTCTCCCCCATTACAAAATAAAATAAGTATCGCTCTTATACAGACTGATATAGGAACAATAAAAATCCCGACCGGCCACTCCCTTTTTACAGAAAAACATTGCATTTTCCGATCGGATGTGATATAATAAAAAAGATTATGTCACTTTGCAGCGAAAGGCGGGCAGTCCTATGCCGAAGTTTTTTGACGATACCTTTTCACCGGAGCATCCGGTGCTGACCGGAGCGCATCTGCGGCATATCGGCTATGCGCTGCGGATGCGGCCCTCCGAGCGCCTTACGATTTGTGCGTGCGGCACCGACTATGAATGCGAGATCACGGAGATCACGCCCGAAGCGGTTTCCCTCCGGATCCTATCGGCAGCACCCTGCTGCGCCGAGCCGACGATAGAGGTCACACTGTTTCAGGCGCTCCCGAAAACGGATAAGCTCGAACAGATCATACAGAAAGCCGTTGAGCTGGGCGTTACGGAGATCGTACCGGTGCTGACGCGGCGCTGCATTTCCCGCCTGTCCGCAGGCGATTTCCAGAAGAAGCTCCCGCGCTTTCAGAAGATTGCGCAGGCCGCCGCACAGCAGTCCGGCAGGGGCATTATTCCTGTTGTTGCGCCGCTGCATTCCCTTGAAATGGCCGCAGAGCGCATGCGGACGCTGGATGTTCCGCTTGTGCTGTATGAGGGCGAGGGCGGCATTTCATTTTCAAATGTCCGGCCCGATGCAAAAACCTACGGGCTCTGCATCGGCAGTGAGGGCGGCTTTGATCCCGCAGAGATCGAACTTCTGACGAATCAGGGCGTGCAGGCAGTCTGGCTCGGCAGGCGGATCCTGCGCTGTGAGACTGCCCCGCTGACCGCACTATCGGTTCTTATGTTCCGCACCGGAAACCTCAATTAGTTTGGAGGAGCCACCCATGATATATGTCATGAGCGATATCCATGGCTGCCATGCGCTCTTTCGGAAAATGATCGAAAAAATAGAGTTCAGCGATGAGGACGATCTGTATATTCTCGGCGATTTCATCGACCGCGGCGATACACCGATTCCGCTGCTGCTCGACTGCATGGAGCGTATCAATGTATATCCGCTGCTGGGCAATCACGAGGCGATCATGCTGCAATGCGTGCTCGGACTGCCCAACGAAGCGAATATAGAAAACGTCACTGATTTTTATACTGACGCGGGCTATGCCGTTTATTCCGCATGGATGCAGAACGGCGGCTCGATCACATTGACGCAGTATCTTGGTCTGCCGCCGAAAAAGCGCGCAGAGCTGCTGTCGTATATGAATGAATTTCGCGTGTATGAGGAGCTGGCGATGCCGGACGGGCGGCAGTTTGTCATGACGCACAGCGGCATCGAGGATTTTGACCCCGAACGCCCGCTTTATGAATATCCGCTTGATGCGCTCATCAATGCGCGGCCGCAGCAGAGTGACCGGTTTTATTCCGATAAAATGCTCATCTTCGGCCATACCCCGACGTTGACATATCCGCAGATGCACGGGCGCGCGGAAATTCTGTTCACCGATACTTATATTAACATTGACTGCGGCGCAGTATTTCATGAAGCGGGCGGCAAGCTCGCCTGTCTGCGCCTCGATGATATGGAAGTGTTTTACGTATGAAGCAACCGGCAAAGCGGCAGCTCGGCGTGCTTGATCTGGCACACCGCTGGCTGCGGGAGCATATTTCGGCGGGGGATCTCTGCATTGACGCGACAGTCGGCCGCGGCAATGACACGAAGCTGCTCTGCGAGCTGACGGGTGATACCGGCAGCGTAATCGGCTTTGATATTCAGCAGGAGGCGATAGATTCTGCGGCAGCGCTGCTTGCGGAAAACGGCCTCCGGGCAGAGCTGCACTGCGAAAGTCATGCCGAAATGGAGAAATATGCAAAGGCCGGAACGGTCTGCTGTGCCGTGTTCAATTTCGGCTGGCTGCCGCGAGGCAGTCATGAGATATATACGCATGCAGATTCGAGCATTGCGGCGCTGAAAGCGGCACTGCGGCTGCTGCGGCCGGGCGGGTCGCTCGTGCTGTGCATTTACTACGGCGGCGCAAACGGCTTTACCGAGCGCGATGCTCTGAATGCATATCTGGCTGCGCTGGACAGCCGGTTTTACACTGTATTGCAGTGCAGCTTTCCGAACCGCACCGGCTGTCCGCCCTATGCGGTATTTGTGACGAAGGACAGCGAACCGGAGGCGGTGCTGTGAGCGTGCTGACGGTGCTGCTCGCAGCAGCGGAGGAAACAGAGGAGCGCACGAACATCACGCCGGTGCTGATAAAATTCGGCCTGAAGTTTCTGGCGATTTTCGCGATTGTCGCGGTCGTGACGGTTCTGACGCCGCGCATGGCGAAGCGGGTCGATGCGTTACGGGAGAAGCACCGGAAGCCGGAGCAGCCCGAGGACCCGCGCTGCAAGGCGGTCAAAGGGCCGTATGACATGCCGGAGCCTGTAAAAAAGGATAACGGCGCGCAGGCAGCGCATGATGAAGCGCCTGCACGCCGGCACAGAAAGCGGCGTCCGCCGCAGGAAGGGGCGCGTTATCGTCCCAAGCACGCGAAGCCGCGCAGAAAGCGTCCGGAGAAGGATGAGGTATCGCTGCACGGCGATGATTCATAATGGGGGCTGCGCTTTGGCCGCGCAGCGGCACATTTACCCGCTCCGGAGGCGCTTTTTGATGCCGCGGAGGATAGCGGCCTTGGCGTCAGCGGCGGCGGACTGTTCAGCGGGGGGCGTATCGCCCAGCGGATAGGGGAGGCCGAGTGCGGCATATTTCCGTTTGCCCATTGTATGATAGGGCAGGACATCAAGCCCCTTCAGTGTCCGGAGTCCGCCGATGAATTCGCCGAGCAGCACATGCTCAGCGGGGTCATCGGTCAGCCCCGGTACGACCACATGCCGCACCCAGAGCGGCACGCCGCATGCACTGATGAATTCCGCGAATTGCAGGATCCGTGCATTGGAATGCCCGGTGAGCTGACGGTGCTTTTCGTCATTGATCTGCTTGAGATCGAGCATGACGAGATCGGTGACGTTGAGCAGCGTCCGCACGGGTTCGGGGTGCTCCGGATCAAAGCAGATGCCGGAGGTATCGAGGCAGGTGTGGATGCGCTCGCGCTTTGCGGCGGAGAACAGCTCCGTGAGGAAGGGCATTTGCAGCATCGGCTCACCGCCGGTGCAGGTAATGCCGCCGTTTTTGTAAAACACGGCATTGCGCCGGTACTGCTCCAGCAGTGATTCTGTTGTTTCTGCATGACCGGCATCGGCATCCCATGTATCGGGGTTGTGACAGTAGCGGCAGCGCATGGGGCAGCCCTGAAAAAAGATTACGAACCGCACACCGGGCCCGTCAACGGTTCCGAAGGATTCCGTGGAATGAATCCGTCCCTGCATCTGAAAAGCACCTCCTTACAGGATAACAGCCCGCTGATTCCGGTTTCAGCGGGCTGAGTTGTTTCATATAGGTATGTAATTTTTTAGGTGGTCGGAAAAATAAAGTTAAAACAAATAGTTTTAATTTCGCCCATATTAAAAGTTTCGCTCAAGCCTTTTCAAAGGCTTGCGGGTCGAGGGCAGAGCCCTCGTCGCTCTCCGCAGAGAGCGAAATTCCCCAGCGTTCTATAAGGGGAAGATTGGGGCTTGGGGAAAGTACCCCGTAGGGCTGCTTTCCCCATTCAAAATAGCATCGCGAAGCGATACCTTATTCTATTTAACCGTTCTAAACCACCTTTTTGTGCGAGAATCCACCCAAATCTTTATTAGCCCTTTCATATCAAAGACTGTCGTGGAAGGTACGTGAAATCACATCATCCTGCTGCTCTCTCGTGAGCTTGATGAAGTTGACTGCGTAGCCGGAAACACGCACGGTGAGCTGCGGATATTTTTCCGGATGCTCCTGTGCATCCAGCAGAGTTTCGCGGGTAAAGACATTGACATTGAGATGATGTCCGCCTTTTTCGATATATCCGTCGAGCAGTGCGACGAGGTTTTCGACCTGCTGATCGTTCGGCACATTATTCATAGATGGTTCTCCTTTTCAGAAATCATCCGCACCGGAATCGTCCTTTGATTCCGGCTCGGCATCATTGTAATCAAAGTTCGGAACAGCACAGGCACCGGGCTTCCCGCCGCAGTCGGTGCTGTTGACGGTGCGGACGCGCATTTCGCTTCCTGTTTCCAGCGTGAGATGCTGCGTCCCCTTCTGCATCAGCTCGTCGATCAGCGCTGCAAGCGCATCGGGATCGTTCAGTGCTTCTTCCGGCAGCGGTGCGGTATCAGGCTTCATCTTCCGCCTCCTGCCGCAGGGCATCGAGGTCGAGGTCGCCGCTGAAAACGGTCTGGCTCTTGCCAAGCGCATCCGGAATGATCGAGAAGGTATTGGAGATGCCGTCCTGTGCATGGCGGAAGGGGAGCTTTGAGACAGAGCTCAGCGAAGCGACCGCGCCGTGGGTATCTCTGCCGTGCATCGGATTGGCGCCGGGTGCAAGGGGCGTGCCGTGCTTTCTGCCGTCTGGGGTATTGCCGGTTTTGCGGCCGTAGACGACATTCGAGGTAATTGTCAGGATGCTCATGGTCGGGACGCTGTCGCGGTAGGTGTGGTGCTTGCGGATCTTGTCCATGAAGCGGCGGACGATATCGACTGCGATCTGATCGACGCGGTCGTCGTCGTTGCCGTATTTGGGGAAGTCGCCCTCAGTCTCATAATCGACAACGATGCCTTCCTCATCGCGGATACATTTGACCTTTGCGTATTTGATTGCGCTGAGGGAATCCGCCACGACGGAGAGTCCGGCGATGCCGGTCGCGAAATAGCGCTTGACGTCGCGGTCATGCAGAGCCATCTGCAATTTTTCGTAGCAGTACTTGTCATGCATATAGTGGATGACATTCAGGGTATTGACATACAGACCCGCGAGCCATTCCATCATTTCGTCGTACTTTTGCATGACATCGTCGTAATCGAGGTAATCGCCCGTAACCGGACGGTATTTCGGGCCGACCTGAATTTTCAGGACCTCATCGACGCCGCCGTTAATCGCATAGAGCAGACATTTGGCGAGGTTCGCTCTCGCGCCGAAGAACTGCATTTCCTTGCCGACGCGCATGGAGGAAACGCAGCATGCGATCGCGTAGTCATCGCCGTGCGTCACGCGCATGAGGTCATCGTTTTCGTACTGGATCGAGGAGGTTTTGATTGACATTTTCGCGCAGAACCGTTTGAAATTCTGAGGCAGCATGGTAGACCAGAGCACAGTCATATTGGGCTCCGGCGCCGTACCGAGATTATTGAGCGTATTGAGGTAGCGGAAGGAATTTTTCGTAACCATATGCTTTCCGTCCACGGAGACGCCGCCGATGGACTCAGTGACCCACGTAGGGTCGCCGGAGAACAGCGCATTATATTCCGGTGTCCGGGCGAATTTGACGAGCCGGAGCTTCATGATAAAGTGGTCGATGAGCTCCTGGGCATCTTTTTCGGTGAGGATGCCGCGGTTGATGTCGCGCTGGATATAGATATCGAGGAAGGTTGAGGTTCTGCCGAGGCTCATTGCAGCGCCGTTCTGCTCCTTAACGGCAGCGAGATAGCCGAAATAGAGCCACTGCACGGCCTCCTGCGCATTTTTGGCGGGGCGGGAGATATCGAAGCCGTAGATGCGGCCGAGCTCCTTGAGCTCATTGAGGGCGCGGATCTGCTCGGAGAGCTCCTCACGGAGGCGGATATTTTTGGAGGTCATGCGGACAAAATCGTTTGCCTTCTGATGCTCCTTGTCCTCAATCAGCATATCGACGCCGTAGAGGGCGACTCTGCGGTAATCGCCGATGATTCTGCCTCTGCCGTAGGCATCGGGCAGGCCGGTGAGGATAGCAGATTTTCTGGCGAGGCGCATTTCCGGGGTATAGGCATCGAAAACGCCCTGATTATGCGTTTTGCGGTATTTGGTAAAGATTTCGACGATCCGGGGATCGATGCCGTAGCCGTAGGAATTGCAGGCCTGCTGAGCCATCCGGATGCCGCCGAAGGGCTGAAGTGCGCGCTTAAACGGCTTATCCGTCTGAAGGCCGACGATTTTTTCGAGTTTTTTGTTCAGATAGCCGGGGCCGTGAGAGGTAATTGTAGAGATGATTTCGGTGTCCATATCGAGGACGCCGCCTGCTCTGCGCTCCAGAGCCGAGAGCTCAGTGACCTGTGCCCAGAGTTCATTTGTTGCGTCAGTGGGGCCCTCAAGGAAGCTCTCGTCGCCGTCATAGGGAGTGAAATTCCGGTGAATGAAATCTCTTACATTGACGGACGTACTGCTCCACCGTCCGGGTGTAAAGCCGTCCCATTCCGCTGCAAATTCGTTAAACATATCTGACCTCATCCTTTCTGCGGACAAACGGCCGCAAATGTCGGACTATTGAACCGACTGTACTGTTTCATCTTTTATTATACTACTTTTCGCGCATTTGTCAAGGCAAAAACCGCACATTAGGAGCAGTTGATCACGGATAATATATTTTTTTGCAATAAGCCGGAATCGGCGGCGGGGAACAGGCCCAATCAAAACAGTAAAAGCATAAGACTTACTTCTCCCCGCAGGTCGGGGGCGAAAACTGCCAGACGGGCTCCGTCCTAAGGGGAAAGGGAGAATGAGCGACCGGAGGAAGCGTCCCTTTGGTGCAGGTCAAGGGGCGCGAAGCCCCTTGCCGCGCTCCGCAGAGCGCGGCACACCTTTTTGCGCTTTTGAACGCAAAAACGTATCGCCGGAGGAAATCGGTTCCTCCGGCGATGGTTTTTTTGCATATAAAGATTTAGGTGGTTTCTGTTATATTTTCGGTAATTAGAATTTGTTTCAGAAACTGGAAGCGAATCGCACAGCGATGCGCGGCCGGAGGGCTCTGCCCTCCGGTCTCCCGCAAGCCTTTGAAAAAGCTTGCGCGAAACTTTTATTTTGTATCACAATGTGAGTTTGAATGCCCGGGTAAAACTTCAACCGCCTAAAAGTTACATACCCTGTTGTTTATTCGGTCGGTGCTGTTGTTTCGGCCTCGGCCGATTCATCCTCCGTGCCGGACTGCACCGCACTGCTGCCCCAGCTCTGATCCTCACGCGGCATCTCAACAGTCACGATAAAGCCGTGCTTATTGTTGCCGGACACAGTATACCGCAGCGTGCGCGGCACCGGCAGGCTGACGGTCTCGCTCGTGTCATTGGGATCAACCGAAACATAATATATCTCATACTGCCGCCCGACCGCATCCTTCTCAAACAGATGCGTGCCGTCAAAGGGGTATTCCTCGACCAGATCGAGATATTCCTCCAGACACATATTGTTCTGCGCCATGAACATCGAATGCGGCAGTCCGACATAGCGGAAAGCCCATGCGCTGCTGCCGGCGGTCTGTGTCAGCAGTTCTTTTCCCGGCGGAAAGCGCCGTACAAAGCCATATTCGGCACAGTGCTCCGCAATCCAGGCGTAATCGCCCTCACCGTCAAAATCCTTGAACCCGGCACCGTTTGCGATGCAGAAATCAAACGTATATCCGGTCTGATACTCCGAGCAGCCCGGCAGGGGATTATTCTCCGCATCCTTTTCATAGAGCTTTTTCTGCTGATCCTTCGTGCGGTAACCGTTAAACAGCAGCAGATCGGAATGCTCCTTCGCCTTATAAAAGCCCGCCGCAAGCTGATTGACAGCCTCCATGGCATCGCTGCGGAGCTGCACATCCAGATCGCGCACGGTCAGGTAGCCGTTGCGCTTGTCATAGGCGCGGACGATGTTTTCGTCATAATCTTCTGCCAGAAATGTCTCATTGACCAGAATCAGCGCGCCGTGTCTGATTTCCGTCACGGGGATTTCGACGGTAGTATAATCCGGATGCTCGGCCGGCTTGGTTGTTTCCGGCTCCGGAATCGAGATTTCGACCTGCTCGACGGAATCCGGGGTATCCCGCCGCAAAGACTGCATGCCCGAACGGACACGGTGAATACCGTAATAGCCGCCGGCAGCCAGCACAACTGCGATCAGGCCGGCGATCAGACCCTTCGGGGATTTCCGCAGCTCTTTGCCGGTTGAACGATAATCTGCCATAATCAATTCCCGGCGGCACGGCCGTGTCCGGCGCTGCTGCCGCCTGCTCCTTTCTGTGTGCATATGTCCGTAAAGCGGATGAATTCCCCTATATTATACCACATTATCCGGAAAAATGCAATGGGAAGGGAGAAAAAAGGCACGGCCGCAGGATGTCTGAATCCTGCGGCCGTTTATCATGCGGTTATTCGGCTGCTTCCGTTGCTTCCTCAGCTGTTTCTTCTGCCGGTTTCTCCGGCTCGCTGCTGTCGTCCTTGCTGTCATCCTTGCCGTCGCCGCTGCCGTTCTTCGCTGCAACAGCCGCACGCTTTTTGCGCGTTTCTTCAGCCATTGCCTTGAAGAATGCGTAGCCCAGATATGCCATGAGAATCACGACCTCTAGACCGATGACCGGGAGCAGCGCACTCTTGATACCGGTCTTGACAGTTGTCTTGACGTCATTGCTCGGCGGAACAAGAACCGAATAGGCGTTTGCCAGAGAAACATTGCGGTAGTAGTCGTCCGCAGTCTCCTTGACAAGCTCGGTGATGTTGACGACCTTCTCGTTGAGCTTTGCCAGATCCTCCTCGACCTTCTTCTTCTTGTCGGTCGAGCCGACGGTTGTTTTGCGGAGCGCAACCAGACGCTGCTTGTAGTATTCAATCTGCTGTGTTGTATGGGAAAGATCGCTCTGCGCATTGATCTTCTGGGTAATCATTTTGTCGTACTGCTCGGATGCAACAGAGGACTGCGTATTGATATCGTCATTGCCGTTGCCGAAAATGTAGATATCATCCTTGACATAGCTTTCGATCGAGGCTTCCAGTGATGCGAGCTTTTCCTCATATTCCTTCTTATTGCGGGTGAGGTTCTCGATGCGGTATTCGTAATAGGCCTGTACGCGCTCCTTGTCCTTCGTCACATTGTTGACGGAGATGTAGGACGAAATCAGATCGAGGTCAAGATCGCTGACCGTGTTGATTGTATCGCGCAGATCGGCGAAGGTGTAGCCGGTCGCAGTCGAACGGAATCTGGTCGTGTCATCCGTTGCAAGGCTGTTGACATAGCGACGCAGCTTGCCGAGCGAATCGCTGAACATATCGACGGCCTCTGCATAATCATAATCCTCATAGTCCAGTGCGCCGAGTGCCGAGCCGAGCGGTTCATTATAGCCGTACTGCTTGAAGAAGTAGTTTTTATACTCATCGAGGATGGCATTCAGGAGCTGAACAGCCTCCGAACGTTTGAGGTCTGTATCCTTGAAATTGAACGAAACCTTATACTGTGTGGAAAACCATGATTCATCCAGAATTGCCTGCGCAGCGGGCATGCCGTTCTGTGCATTTTCAAAGACATTGTGATATGCAGTCAGGCGACTGATCGTATCCTCCGGAACAACGCCGTCCACCTCAATGCCCTGCCGGACGCTTTCCAGGATATCAAGCTCCATGTTGCAGTCCGAAAGCGCTGCCTCCAGCACAACCGGATTCTTCAGGGAGTTGGGGTCAAAGTTCCTGCCGTCCGGGGCCTTGCCCTTCTCGATGCCGTCATAATTGAAGCTGACGAGCGCCTCCACCGGCATGGAAGATGTCGTTGTGAAGAAGATGCTCAGGCCGGTAATCAGGCCGCCGACGATGACCGATACCAGAAACCAGACCATGAAATACTTTTTCAGCTTCCGGAAGATCGCTGAAAGGGAAATGACGACTTCATCCTCATGCTGCTCCTCATTTTTGAGGATCACATTGACATTGCGTTCCTCAGCCTTTTTTTCTGCCATTCCTTTATTCCTCCATTCGGGGGCACCGTGCAAAAAGCCGACAGAATCCCCGTAATACCCGAAAAAGGGCGTATGAAAGAAGTATATCATATTTGCGCCGAGATTGCAAGAAATCCGCCTGCGAAGCCGAAAAAATCTCTTTTTTGCACAAATTTCGCAATCCCCTGCCCCGGCTTTTTACGAGGCGGAAACTGCTTCCGATTCTGCCATTTGTTTCCGGCTCAGCCGCGAATCGGAAAAGCTTGTCTATTTTTTCTGCTTTTCGCTTGACATTCAGCGAAAAATATGGTATGATAGACTAAATAGTGTGAGAATCAACGCCACACGCAGAAAGCCGGATTTCAGCCGGCGTGAAGGAGGCAGAGTTATGCATTATATCAAGGACGAAACACAGTATGAAGCGCTGAAGAAGCAGGGCGAGGAGCTTGAGGCGCTGCTGCAAAGTGCGGAGCATTCCGAGCAGGAAAAGCAGCGCGCACTCATGGATTACCTCAATCTGCTGAACAGCGAGCGTGCAGCAGAGCTCGGCGTCGCATTTACTGAGCGGATGCTGGAGCGCGTATCCAGCGCCATGGAGGCACACCCGACTGCCGATGTCGCAGTCGATATGCTGTACACCTGTCTGCTGCTTCAGCAGTTCCATGCAATGCAGTTTGATTCGTGGCGTTCGCATCCGGCGATCGAAAGCTGCCGGAATGCGCTGCGGCTGCTGGAGGCGGAGGGCCGCTGGTCTGACTGCCTGCGTTACTGTCAGGATACCGCCGAGACCTATGCTGAAGCACATTTCTGGCCCGAGGCACTGGAATATGCCCGGCTCGGACACAACTGTGTCCGGGAGCTGCTGAAGCAGGATGTCACGGTGCTCGAAAACGGTGAGCTGCTTGATCTGCGTGACAGTGCCTATTCGATTCTCGCGAGCGCGATGAACACTGCCGAGGGCATCACGCCGGAAATTGCCGCAGAGCTTCAGGCCGATATCGGTGCGGAGGACTATGCGGCGGTTGTCGCCGAGGCGAAGGAGTCGCAGGAAAGTGAGCCGGAATATGACCCGGTCGAGCTGACACCGGAATATCTGGCGATCCGGTATGAGCTGGAGGAAAAAATCGACGAGGCACTGGAGCATGAGCGCGGCTATTACGATTTCTGCAAGGAATACTGGATGGCAAAGCGCATGATTCTCCGCAGCGATTACGGGATCCGCTGGAAGTCGCCCGCAGCACTGAACCCGAATGAGGAGTTCCACTGATGCAGACAGCAGGTTTCCGGCCGCTGATAAGGCAGCAAAAGCAGCTTCCGGAGGCGGAGTGTATCGCGCTCCTGAAGCATGAGCTGCGCGGCGTACTGTCGGTCATCGGTGACGGCGGCTACCCTTACGGCATGCCGATGAATCACTGGTACTGCGAGGCAGACGGAAAGCTCTACTTTCACGGCGGCAAGGAGGGGCATAAAATTGACGCCCTCCGCCGCTGCGATCAGGCGTCCTTCTGCGTATACGATTCCGGAGTTCGTGCAGAGGGCGACTGGGCCCTGACAATCCGGAGCGTGATCGTGTTCGGACGGATAACGCTGATTGACGACCCGGAGCAGGTTATCAGAATCAGCAGGCAGCTCTGCGGCAAATTTACGCAGGACGAAGCCTATATTGAGAATGAGATACGCTGCTTTGGCTCCAAAACGCTCTGTCTTGCGCTGACGCCGGAGCATATCTGCGGTAAGCGCGTCAGTGAAAAATAACAGCAATGATAAACAGCGGCCTGTCCGGTTTTCGGTGACAGGCCGCTGTTTTCAGTATCTCAGGCTGATTGCTCCGATTCGTTGTAGAGCGTGCAGAGCGCATCCCTGCATTCCAGAAAGATCCGTCCGAGCGCAGGGTCAAACTGTGTGCCGAGCGATTCCTCCATGATTGCAAACGCCTCATCGTAAGGCATCGCCTCCTTGTAGCAGCGCTTGCTGACCAGCGCGTCAAAGACATCTGCAAGCGCCATAATCCGTGCCTCGACCGGAATCTCCTCTCCCGCAAGCTGCGCAGGATAGCCGGTGCCGTCCCAGCGCTCATGGTGATAATGTGCGACATTCAGGACAATCTGCACGAATTCCTCATCATCGACCTCCCGCAGGATCGTTTTCAGCATCCGTGCGCCCTCAGCCGTGTGCATTTTCATGATCTCATATTCCTCCGCCGTATACTTTCCGGGCTTGCGGAGAATCGTGTCATCGACGGAAATCTTGCCGATGTCGTGCATCGGGGCGGCCTTGACAACATGATACAGAAAATGCTGGCTGAGGTGCATCGTATCGGCATGTGTCAGCAGCCGCTTGGCAAAGATTCTGACAACCCGGCTCGTGCGGTTGATATGCCCGCCGGTGCTGTTGTCGCGGCTTTCGACGACGCTTGCCATGCCCGTGATGATCGAATTCTGCACCTTCTGAATATGCTGAGTTTTTGCTGCAACCTCACTCTGAAGGCGGTCATTGTAGTCATTCAGCAGGCTGAGGTATTTCTGCTGCTCGGTGACATCCTCCAGCAGCAGCCCGTAGCCGACAACCTTGCCCTGATGCACGATCTCCGTGACCTTTTTGCTGTAGGTCTTGCTTTCGAGCATGAACTGCTCGGTGCTGACGCTGAAGATCGAGCGGAGGTTCTCCGGCAGCGTTGAATTGACATGCAGCCGGTTCAGCTCCGGAAAGAGCGCTATCGCCTGCGGGTTCGCATCCAGATAGCCGTAAAGGCTGTCGGTGATGATGTACGCATTTTCCATTTGCTTAAAGACCCACTCATGACCCGAATCGGTAACGCCGAAAAAGCCGTCGGTCAGCATGCTGATGACCACAGGCAGAAGCGCGAGCGAGGAAAAAATCGGCAGCGGGTCGATCATTGGATTCGCAACGAGCAGAATCACCAGCGCAGCCGCAACGATAAACTGTGATTCAGCAAGCCGCACGAGATTCCGCCGCTCCGAATCCAGCTTCATCATCAGCAAGCGCACCGCGATAAACACAATGCCGCAAAGCAAAAGCAGGCCGAAGGCGAGATACCGGATCCGGTAGAGCAGCGAATGCTCATACTGCACGGAATATATATTTGCCCGCACATGATAGGCAAACTGAAGCGCTCCGAAAATCAGCCGGCGAAGGCGGTCCTCCCAGAAAATAATCACCGTCACGAACTCCAGCGCCGCCCACGCCATCCGGATGCGCATCGGGATGCGGATATGGAGATAAGAGGCGATAAAGGTGAGAAAGAAATAGAAAAAAACCGCATTTCCGAGCCATTCGACCTTGACTGCGACGGTCGCCTCAGCATCGGTTTTCGCAAGAGCGGTAAAGAGGCATCCGCTGTTCATGACCAGCGCGCCGAAGCTGGTCAGCATGAGCCTGACGGTATTCCCGCTCTGCTGATGCTTGCACAGCAGGGCATAGATGCCCGCAAGCGGGATCAGGATGCCGAACAGCTCAATGAACCGGATCAGCATGGTGATAGCCTGTCCTTTCTTTTAGGCAATCCCGCACAGAGCCGGCATGCGTGTACTGTGCGGGACAGCCTTCATCTGTTTATCAGAAAACGGTATCTGTTTCTGCCGCATTCAGCTCAAATGCAGTAGTCATCACCGCCGGAAGCAGCACGGCGGTCAAGGATATCCTGAAGGGTGATGCTGTCGAGATAATCGCCGATGGCTTTTGCCAGACCCTCCCAGATATAGAGTGTTTCGCAGAACTGAGCGCGTTCGCAGTGATTTTCCTCATATTCCAGGCAGGCGACCGGAGCGAGACTGCCCTCTGTTGCACGCAGCACATCCCCGACAGTACATTCCTTCGGGGACTTGGCAAGCATATACCCGCCGTGATTTCCGCGGTTTGTGCGCAGAATGCCGCTTTTGTTCAGCATCGGCACGATCTGCTCCAGATATTTTTTTGAGATATCCTGCCGCTCGGAGATTTCCTTCAGCGACACAAAGCCGTTCTCCTGCTTTTCGGCAAGCTCCAGAAGCATTCGCAGCGCATATCTGCCCTTTGTCGAGATTTTCATTGTCATTTCCCCTTTCCGCGTATTATGATATCAGATATTATCATTATATCATATTATACCGAAAAGTGCAATGGGAGCAGGAAAATAAAATCAACAGTTTTGTAGAAATGTCAATGATAGGTGACAGATTCCTTCCAAAAAAATACGAAGCACCAAATTTGGAAAGCCCAGCCTATGGAGGGAGCCGCAGGCGACCGGAACAGGCTGGGCTTTCCGGCGCTCACATGATTGCCAGATA
>JAFXZM010000049.1 GCA_017541275.1 Oscillospiraceae bacterium
AGGTCTGTTCTGTTTCCGGCGCGGCGGTTTCTTCCGCGAAAGCCGGTGCAGTGAGCGCACAGCAGCCCAGCACGGCCGCGCTCAGAATGGCTAGAATCTTCTTTTTCATGATAACCCCTCCCCGAATCACTTGTAAACCCGTTTGCTCATTGGCAGCTTGTCTGACCGTGGGCAGCTTATTTGAACACGGCAGTCGGGGCTCCTGCCCCGTTCTGCTTTTATTGTAGCATAGCAGGAAACAAATGTCAATTCGCAGAAGCAATAAGGCTAAACAGCACAATCTATGCATCATGCACGAAAAAAACGGATCAAACCCAACATTGCCCGCGAAACGAAACGGCAGGAGCCGTGCGCATTTTCTCCAAATTGGGCTTTGTTGCAGATTGCACAAAAATTGCACGCAAGATTCTTCTAAAAAGCGGATTGCATCTTGCAGGAAATTGCAGTATAATAATGTCAGAAGATCAGATATTTCAGAAAAAATTGCAAAGACCGATGCTTTTTTTATTTCAGGGGGAATGATTATGACACAGCAGAAAACAGATTTTGTTCCGAATCCGCTGGACAGCCGGATCATAAAAACGCCGAGTGCCGTAGCGCGCCGAGCCTTTTTCTATTTGCAGGAATGCGGACATCTGAAGGCCGGCGACAGCAGCCACCATACGAGCCGCCAGAATTTGCAGTCATTCCTGTTTGCGGTCGTGCTCGACGGCAAGGGCAGCCTGAATTATGACAATCAGTGCCGTTCGCTCAGCGCGGGCGACTGCTTCTTCATCGACTGCCGCACGCCGCATTCCTATCAGAGCGATGCACAGCAGCCGTGGGAGCTGCTCTGGGTGCATTTCAACGGCTGCACCACCGAGGAATACTACAAGCTCTTTACGGCACAGCTCCCGCCGGTCTTTCATCCGGCATCGACCGTGAAATTCGTTTCGCTGCTTCAGGAGCTGATGCGGCTCAATACCGAGACCTTTGCCGATACGGAGGTGCTGACCTCCGGCGTGCTGATGAATCTGCTGACCGCCCTGCTGACGGTCAACAGCATCACCGAGGAAAACAACTCCGCGCTTCAGGCAAAGCTCAAAACCGTTCTGGCACATATTGATGCCAACTACACCGCAGATATCCGGCTCGATGAGCTCGCAAAGCGCTTTGATATCAGCAAATATTATCTCACGAGAGAATTCAAGCGGGCCTACGGCGAAACAATCTTTCAGCATATCATCAGCCTCCGCATCAACTATGCAAAAAGGCTGCTGCGGTTTACCGATAAATCCGTTGAGGAGATTGCCTCCCTCTGCGGCTTCAATGACCAGAGCTACTTTTCCAAGCAGTTCAAGAAGGCCGAGAACGTCACCTGTCTCGCCTTCCGCCGCCGCTGGCGGGACTGAGGATGCCCGCCGGAGCTTTGGCAATCGTGACGAATTCCCCCCGCCGTGATGTGCAAATAAGGTCAATGTGCGCATTTTTCGGCGGGGGTGTTGCATTTTTGCGCCGTGCTGTGATATAATACGCTCAATCAAACATATTCCGTATTCTGATAATGAAAGAGGTACGTGTTATGAAGAAAAAACTGTTTTCCGGCATCGCAGCGCTGACAATGAGCCTTTCGGTTCTGACCGGCTGCAGCGACAAATCCTCCGCAGAGACCCCGGATTCAGCCGGAGAGGTCGTGATTACCGAAGCGACCGGTGTTACAACGGATACAGCAGCGGTCACCACAGAAGCGACTGTCGATACAAAGCTTACGATGGATCCGACATTTGATGAGATCATGCAGGGAATGTTACACAGCATTGCCGTGCCGGAGTTTCAGATGAACGATGCAGCCGTGAGAGCGGATTTCAACGGCAAATGGGAATGCGATGCCATTTCGGACGGAGAAAGCGCATATGATTCGATGTTCGGCATCCCGGTCGGCGTGATGATGCATCTGGAGATCACCGCGGATAAGGACGAAATCGCGATGATAAGCGTTGAGGCGCCGGATGACGGCGAACAAGCGGAGGAGGAAAATGAGACCGCAGCGTTCGTATATGAGGCCGGCAGACTGACAATCACCACACCGCCGGAGGACGACAAGGAAGGGGAGATTCCCGGCGCATATGATACCGTCACCTATATCGTTCTCAATTCGGACGGCAGGCTGGTCATGTACGACAAAGACGAGGCGGACGCAAAGTATTACTTCCGCCGCGTTGACAGCTATACGGAATTTGACTGGAGCACCTACCAAAACCCGTTCAGCAGCATGTTCGAGATTGAAGACGGTGACGCATCCGATACCACAACCGTCCCGGATGAAACCGGAACGGCTGCAGACGGCACTGATGCCGGCACAGACGCCGCCGTGATCGAATAATCTGATACAGCATAAAACCGCGCCGCCCGCAAAAAGCCGGGCGGCGCGGTTTAGCTTAATTTTGTTTGGGAATGAGCTGCTCCCAAGTGACATTTTTGCCGGCGAGGATATTGACATAATATTTCAGAATGATCTGCGCATCCGTTGCGGTGATCTCACCGTCGCCGTCAACGTCTGCGGCCTTTTTCTGTGCATCAGTCAGGCCGGTGTCCTTTTCGGCGAGCATATTGACATAGGCCTTCAGGGTCATCTGCGCATCGTCGGCCTCGACCGCGCCGTTTTCAGTGACATCGCCCAAAACAAACGGGTGGTATGCACCGATGGATTCAAATCTGAGATAATTATTCTCTGCATACGTTTCCGCATAGGAACCGGTATAGCCCTTGATCGTGACATCGCTGTACGTGTAAAAGGCATTATATCCGATCTCTGTCACACTTGCGGGAACCGTGATGCTTGTGAGATTGTAGCATCCCTGGAACACCTCGCTGCCGATTACGGTCACACCCTCCGGAATGATTACGCCGGTGATGCCGGTGCAGTACGAAAACGCATTGTCCGAGATGCATGTCATGCCGTCCGGAAGTGTGATCTCGCCTTCGCAGGCAGTCGCATCGACCAGGATTCCGTTGACAAAGACCAGCGGGTTTTCCGCCTGCTTTTCCGCCAGCCACGGCGTTTTTGTGAACACCGATCTGCCGATTTTTGTCACTGTCTCCGGTACGGTGACATCTGTCAGGCTGGTGCAGCCGTCGAATACATAGGCGCCGATTTCCGTAACACCGTCCGGAATCACGACCTTGGTCAGCGCCTCACAGTCCTGCAAAATGCAGTTGTCAACCTTTTCCAGTCCGCGCGGAAGTGTGATCTCCTGCAGCGATGTTTTATGAAATGCCAGTGCACCGATATATGTGACGCTGTCCGGGATCTGAATTTCGCTCAGATATCCGCACCGCTGGAATGCAGATTCCTCGATGCGGGTCAGCCCGTCGGGAAGGGTAACGCTGCTCAGGCTGTAGCAGCGGAAAAACGCATTCGGCTCGATCACAGTCACGCCGTCCGGTATGACAATGCTGCCCAGAGCGGTGCAGTCACTGAACGCATTTTCGCCGAGATTCGTGAGGCTGTCCGGCAGAGTGACGCTGTTCAGGAACTTGCAGGAAGCAAACGCGCTCCGGCCGATGTCCGTCACGCCCTCCGGTATGACGGCGCTCCGCAGGTCTTTTCCGTAGAACGCCGTGCTCCCGATCGCCGTGACCGGCAGCCCGCCGATCGCCGCCGGAACGATCACTTCATTCTCGTTCGCCGTATACTTGTCGATCGTCACACCGGCACCGTCCTCATTGACGGTATAGCTGAAATCCTCCTCCGGGGAGACAGTTACTCCGTCGTCTGATTCATCAAAAATGCCATTTTTACCGATCTCCGTGACGCCTGCCGAAACATCTGCGCCGGAGGAGCGTTCCTCCGCAGATACGGTATTCTGTGCAAGCACAGGAGCCATGCAGGGAAGTGCGCCGCTGAACAGGGCAACGGAAAGCAGCGCTGCAATCGTTCTCTTGTAATTCATCATTCACAACTCCTTTCCTATTCGATCTTTGGCAATTCGGTCTGTTATAACTGCTTCGGAATCAGGTCTTCCCATGTAACAGGCTTGCTTGCGAGACGGTTGACGTAATATTTCAGAATGATCTGCGCATCGGTCGCGGTAACTGCGCCGTCGCCGTCAACGTCTGCGGCCTTTTTCTGTGCATCAGTCAGGCCGATGTCCTTTTCGGCGAGCATATTGACATAGGCCTTCAGGGTCATCTGTGCATCGTCCGCGCCGATCTCGCCGTTGCCGGAAACATCGCCGGTTATGGGCTCCGGTGTGCTGTCAAGTGCAATAAACGGAATATTGTTTTCTTTTGCATAGGATTCTGCATAGGAGCCTGCATAGCCCTTGATTGTCAGATTCGGGCAGTCCTCAAAAGCAGTATCATCCATGCTTTCGATGCTGTTCGGGAGCGTAATGCTTTCCAGCTTCGTACATTCTGCAAATGCCTTGATGCCGATTCCCTTGACACCCTCCGGAATCACAATTTCTTTCAGCCCGCTGCACCGCATGAATGTATAATTATTGATTATGTCCACACCGTCAGGAATCGTAATTTCAGCGAGAGCCCTGCATCCTTCAAATGCACTTCCGTCAATGCTTGTGACACTGTCAGGTATCTGAATACTTGCCAGACTGCTGCATCCGGAAAACGTACTCGACGCAATCGCTTCGATTCCGTCCGGAAGCACAATGCCTGTCAGGCTTGTGCAATCCCGAAATGCTCCGGAATCTATTTCCGTTACACTTTCCGGCAAAGCGATTTCGGTCAGACTCTTGCAGTCTTCAAACGCGGACTCACCAATCACAGTCACGCTGTCCGGAATTGTGACACGCTGCAAACTGCTGCATCCTGCAAATGTTCCGCCTTCGATATACCATACACCGCTCGGAATGACCGCTTCGGTCAGGGCGGTGCATCCGGAAAACGCATCCGAAGTGATGTTTGTTACACTGTCCGGAATGGTAACGGTTTCAAGGCTTGTGCAGTTCTTGAAGCACTTCCCCCCGATGGTTGTCACACCGTCCGGAATGACGATTCTTTTCAGGCTGCTGCATTCTGCAAAGGCACTGCCGCCGATGATTCCCTGAATACTGTCCGGCAGCTTGATTTCAGTAATACCGGTGCATTTGTGGAAAGCAGACCCGCCGATTTCCGTGACACTGTCGGAAATTGAAATATCAGTCAGATTGCTGCAAGTCTCAAATGCGAAATCACCGATGCTTTCTGCACCCTCCGCAATCACAATTCTGAGAATATCCTGCATGTATTCATTCCACGGGGTGTAAAAATAGGAATAATAATCATCCATTTTTCCGCTGCCGGAGATCGTCAGCGTTCCCTCGCTGTCCAGTGTCCATGTGAGGCTTTCGCCGCAGGTGCCGCTTTCAATGATATTTGCAGATGTATCCTCGATTGCCTCAAACTGAATATCATGGTCGTTTGCATAGGTCTCTGCGTAAGTGCCTAAATATCCCTTGATTGTCAGGCTGTCGCAATCATAAAAAGAATTGTACCCGATGCTTTCCACACTTGCCGGAATCGTGATCTCTGTCAGTCCGGAACAGCGGAAAAAAGCACCGTTCCCGATGTTTGTCACACTATCCGGAATCGTGATCTCTGTCAGTCTGTAGCATCCTTCAAAAGCAGACGCACCGATGCTTGTTACACCATCTGGAATCGTGACGGATGTCAGTTTGGAGCAGTCGGAAAATGCAGCGTTCTCGATACTCGTCACACCGTCCGGAATCGTAACGGATGTCAGTTTGGAACATAGACAAAAAGCAAACTTCCCTATACTCGTCACACTAGCCGGAATTATGATCTTTGTCAGTTCGGAGCAACCGGTAAAAGCACCTATTCCAATGCTTGTGACACTATCCGGAATCTCAACGGAGGTCAGGGCTGAACATCCGGAAAATGCATAGCTGCCGATACTATTAATACCGTTCGCTATCACAGCACATTTGATGTTAGCGCTCTGTTCATACCATGGAGTATCTGCTCCTTCTTTCCAATCAGACATACTGCCGCTGCCGGAGATCGTCAGCGTTCCCTCGCTGTCCAGCGTCCAGGTGAGGCTTTCGCCGCAGGTGCCGCTTTCGATGATATGAGGGGATTCTTCGGTAATTGTCTCAAACGGAATATTGTTGTCTTCTGCATATTTTTCTGCCGCAGAGCCGGCATATCCGGAGATTTTCACATTTTTCAGGACGCCCATGAACGGCGCCGTGAAAATCCTGCTGCCGAAAACGGTCACACTGTTTGGAATCAGAACAGACTGCAAACCGGAGCATGCGGAAAATGCCTCATCTCCGATTTCTGTCAGTCCCTCCGGCAGCACGATATCCGTCAGGGCACCGCATCCGGAAAACGCATCGCTGCCGATTGTTTTCAGCCCCTTGCCGAAGGTGACTTTCGCAAGGCTATCACAGTCATCGAACGCTTTATCGCTGATCGCCGTGACGCTGTCCGGAATTGTAACGGCAGTCAGCTTTTCGTTATACATGAATGCGCTGTCTCCGATTGTCTTTACCCCGTCGGGCACAGTCACATTGCCCTCGCAGGCTGTTCCGTCGATCAGAATGCCGTTGACAACCACACAGGGATTATCGGCCTGTTTATCCTCAAGCCATTTGGTATTGTAAAACGCATTTCGGCCGAATTCCGTCACGCTTTCCGGAATCACGATCTCTGAAAGGAGCGGATTGATCTTGAATGCGCCCGCACCGATTCGCTTGATGCTGTCCGGCAGCACGATGCTGTTGAAGTAGATACCGGTCTGGGAAAAGGCTTCCTCTCCGATCTCTGTGACCGGAAGCCCGTTTATCTCCGCAGGAACTATCAGATCATATTCCTTGCCTGCATAGCTCAGGATGCGGATGCCCTCACCGTCCTCGCAGACCTCGTAATTGTAGTCAGCGAACGGGTCATCACTGTCCAGTGCGATAAACCAGATGCCGTTTTCACTCGCGTAGGTCTCGGCACAAGAATCCTTGTAGCCATAGATTTTCAGGCTGTCATCCGCAATGATCGCATTCTCGCCGATTTCGGTGACACTTTTCGGAATTGTGACCTCTTTCAGCTGTCCGCATTCAGAGAACGCACTTTTCCCGATTTTTGTTGTTCCTTCGGAAATGGTCACCTTCTCGAGTCCGTAACAATTATAAAAGGCGTTTTCGTCGATTTCCGTTACGCTCGCCGGCAAGGTAACACTTCCGATCAGTCCGAGACGGGAAAAAGAGCCATTATTGATAAAGGTCACTCCGTCCGGCACAACGATATTCTGAACGACATTATCATCCGGTTCTTTGCAGCAGTACAGAATTCCGTTGATGATAACCAGCGGTTCATCCGCAGGGGTGTTTGCAAGCCATGCGGTATTGTAAAACGCATTTCTGCCGATATGCCGCACACTTTCCGGGATATGGATCTCTGCGAGTGCAGTGCAGTTGGAAAATGCCTCCCTGCCTATGCTGGCAACACTGTCCGGAATGACAATATCCGTCAGCTTTTCACAGTTACAGAAGGCATAGTCACCGATCGCGGCGGTGCCTTCCTTGATTGTCACTTTATTCAGCACTTTGCAGTCTTCAAATGCATAGTCAGAGATTTCGGAAATGCTGCCGGGGAGCGCAATTTCTGTCAGCTCGTCACATCCGCAGAACGCAGATTGACTGAGCGTTGTCACGCTGTCCGGAATGCTGATCTCTGTGACGGACTGGAAGTAAAATGCATACGCACCGATGCTGTTTACGCCGTCCTCGATCACAACTTTGGTAATATCTCCGTCAACATAATCCCACGGACGGTGCTTATTCGGGTTATAAAAGCCCTCCGGTTCGAGACTGAGACATGCATCATAATCGTCCATATTGCCGCTGCCGGAAATTGTCAGTGTTTTCGTCGATTTACTGTATGCCCATGTCAGGTTCTCGCCGCAGGTGCCGCTTTCAGTGATATTTGCAGATGTATCCTCGATTGCTTCAAACGTCCAGTATTCGTTATTTGCAGCAAATGTTTCCGCATAGGAGTCCGCATAGCCGTGAATCGTAATTCTGCCGCAGCCTTGGAATGCATTTCCGCCGATCTCCGTCACGCTTGCAGGAATCGTGATATCCGTCAGCCCGGAGTTCCGAAATGCATAGCTGTCAATGCGCTTTGTGCCGTCCGGTATTGTCATGCTGTTCAGTGCGCCGCAAAACGCAAATGCGTCGATACCGATGCGTTCGAGATTCTTCGGCAGCGTTACGCCGGTCAGGCGGCGGCAGCCATCAAACGCAGAATCACTGATATCTGTGACACCGTCCGGAATGACAATGCTTTTCAGATCGGAACAGCTTTGGAATGCATACGCACCGAGCGCAGTCAGACCCTGCGGCAATGTCACGGATGTCAGTCCGGAATTCGCAAACGCATATCTGCCGATGCTTGTGACGCTCTCCGGAATCGTGAGCGTTTTCAGTGCGCTGCAATTTGAGAATGCCCTGAATTCAATGCTTGTCACGCCGTCCGGAATATTGATCTCCGTCAGGCTCAGGCAGCCGTTAAATGCGTTTTGTCCGATTCCGGCTATGGTGTCCGGAAGCGTGATCTTTGTCAGCAGTGCCTGATCCTTGAATGCGCTGCCGCTGATCTCATTGACCGGCAGCCCGTTGATCTCCGACGGAACCACAACCGTCTCGCCGCTGCCGTTCCATTTTTTGATCTGGATGCCGTCGCCGATATTGGTATACTCAAATTCCGATGCAGGATTTTCCGTTTCCGCCGCACTCGCCGTCAGGCAGAAGGGCTGCACTGCCGGTGCCGGCAGAACGCCGGCAGACGCCGATAACGCAAAGCAGCCTGCGAACAGCGCAGAAAAACATTGCTGATATTTCATATCTCATCACCTTCCTTAAAAAAACAAGCCAAAAGCTGCTGTTTATATTATAACATGCCGATATAAATTATGCAATGATTTCTGTATAAATCATGCAGATGCACAAAGCGTTCTACCTTCGTTTGTCAGTATCGCCCAAAAAGCGCACCGGATACCAAAGCCCGCCCGCCGGCAGATGCGCCGGCGGGCGGGCTTGTGCGTGTTATTTTTTCGGCAGCAGGTCATTCCATGTGACATCCTTGCCGGCGAGGGTATTGACATAGTATTTCAGAATTATCTGTGCATCGGTTGCGGTGACTGCACCGTCGCCGTCCACATCGGCAGCCTTCATCTGTGCGTCCGTCAGACCGCTGACCTTGTCGGCGAGTATATTGACATAGGCCTTCAGCGTCATCTGCGCATCGTCCGCGCCGATCTCACCGTCGCCGGAAATATCGCCGGTCTTTGCCTCAGATATGCCGTCAATCGCTTCAAACTGATACTCATACCGCTCGGCATATGCTTTTGCAGTTGATTCAGAATAGCCGCGGATCGTACCGTTGAACACAGCCTTGAACGTATCAGTATCCGTATAGCTGCTGATCGTTGAGCGGGAGTTATAGATGGTGCACTGCGGGTTTTCGATCGTGATGGTGTTCAGGTTCTTGCAGGAGGAAAACGCGCTGCTGCCGATCTCCGTGACATTTGCGGGAATGGTTACATCTGTCAGGCCGTAGCAGTACTGATAAGCCTCCTGCCCGATAATCTGAACATTCGCCGGGATCGTGATATTCGTGAAGCTGTTGCACCCCGCGAAAGTCCGCCGTGCGATGCTTGTCACACCTGCCGGAATCGTAAAGTCAGTGAGCTTTTCGCAGTCAGCAAACGCCAGTTCGCCGATGCTTGTCACGCCGTCCGGAACAGAAACTTCAGTCAGGCTCTTGCAGCCGAACAGCGCATAATCCTTCAGCACGGTCACGCTGTCCGGAATCGTGATCTCCGTCATATTTCTGCATCCGTAAAACGCATTTGCACCGATGCTTTCCGCGCCGTCGCCGATGATGACCTTTTGAATCGCATCAATATAGTCATACCAGGGAATCGTGGTTTCCTCATAGTCCGTCATCTCACCGGTTCCCTCAATGCGCAGCACACCGATTTCCGGGTCAAATGTCCATGTCAGGTGTTCGCCGCAGGTACCGGAGAACGGATCCGCGTCAAGCGCTTCAAAATGATAGCCGTACCATTCTGCATATTCCTGCGCGGTTGAATTCCGGTAGCCGCAGATCGTTCCGCCGTAGTAATAATTGTAGGTCTCCTCATTGGCGCCGAATGAGATCGTTGCGGGGCTGCGCGCAATCTTGCAGTCCTTGTTTTCAATGGTAATGCGCTCCAGCGAAGCACACTGCTGGAAGGCACCGTTGCCGATCTCTGCCACGGATTCCGGCAGCGTGACCTGCTCCAGGGCGGTGCATTCCTCAAACGCCCATTCCCCGATGATCTTCACGGTATCGGGGATCGTGATAGATTTCAGATCTTTCCGGAACAGAAATGCGTATCCGGAAATCATGTCAACGGTATCCGGCACGATGAAATCCGCATCCTTGTTTGCGGTCGCATCCAGCAGAATGCGGTTGACGATCACGACCGGCGTTTCCTCTTTTTTCGCATTCATCCACGGGGTCTCCTGGAATGCACGGCCGCCGATGTAGGTCACGCCTGCGGGAATGCTGATGTCCGCGAGCTGCTTGCAGTATTCAAATGCCAGTGTGCCGATATAGGTCACGGTGTCGGGAATATTGACTGTCACCAGCTTCGTGCAGCTATAGAAGGCGGTTTTGCCGATGGTTGTGAGGGTTTCCGGCAGCGAGGCCGACCGCAGATTCTTGCAGCTTGCAAAGCAGTGTTCCGGGATTTCTTTGACGCCTGCCGGAACAGAGACCTGTTCCAGATTGGCGGCCGAATAGAACGCATAGGGCTTGCATTCGGTCACGGTCACGGGAATCAGGTAGCTCTGATCTGCCTTTGCCGCAGGGTACTGCATCAGCAGTGTTTTGTCCTTATTGAACAGCACGCCGTCCGCCGCGGAAAAATACGGATTCTCCTCCGCAACGCGGAAGGCAGTCAGTGAACCGCAGGGGGCAAATGCATCATCGCCGATCTTCGCCACCTTTGCGGGCAGCTCAATCTCCTTCAGGGCATGGCAGCAGGCGAATGCCTCATCGTCGATATACTCCAGATTGGCCGGCAGTTTGATTTCTGTCAGTGAATAGCAATAATTGAACGCACTGTCGCCGATTTTTGTGATGCTGTCCGGCAGCGTCACCTGTTCCAGGGAATTGCACTGGAAAAATGCCGTATCGCAGATATCGGTCACGCCGTCCGAGAAGGTGACGGTTTTGATCTCCTTGCAGAAGGAAGCCCACGGGATCTTGCTCGACCCGCCGAAATACGTCATACTGCCGGTACCGCTGATCGTCAGCGCACCGGTCTCCGCATCGTATGTCCAGGTCAGATTCTCGCCGCAGGAGCCGCTTGTCACGGTCTCGTCCGCATAGGCCGCATAGGGCGCCGGAAGGGCTGCCGCAGCGCCGGTGCATACCAGTGTGCCCGCACAGAGCACCGCGCAAATCCGTTTCATGTTCATCATGTTCATCCTTTCATGTGATGCTTATTTTTTCGGCAGCAGGTCATCCCATGTGACCTCCTTGCCGGCGAGGGTATTGACGTAATATTTCAGAATCATCTGCGCATCGGTTGCGGTCACTGCGCCGTCGCCGTCAACGTCCGCGACCTTTAACTGTATTTCCGTCAGACCGCTGTCCTTGTCGGCGAGTATATTGACATAGGCCTTCAGCGTCATCTGCGCATCGTCCGCGCCGATCTCACCGTCGCCGGTCAGGTCGCCGGTTTTGTTTGCCGGCTGCTCGCTAAGTGCGACGAACGGGATGCCTTTACTGTTCGCATAAGATTCTGCATAGGAACCGCTGTATCCGTATATGGTTAGGTTTTCATTGCAATGCTTAAAAGCAGCCGCACCGATTTCCTGCACGCTTTCCGGAATTATGATATTGGTTAATCCGGAATTATAGAATGCAAAGGTACCGATTTTTGTCACGCCTTCCGGAATCGTAATACCGGTCAAGCTGCTGCAATCTGCAAATGCGGACTGCCCGATTTCCGTCACACCGTCCGGAATGATAATACCTGATAAACTTTCGCAGCGAGAAAATGTACCGTTTGGGATCTTGGTTATATTCTTAGACAGCGTGACGCTTTTTAATGCGAGGCAGCCGGAAAATACGTTCATTTTCATGACTGTTACACTATCAGGAACAGTGATGCTGGTTATTAACTTAAAGCTCCCGAACGCAGATTCGCCGATTGTTGTGACTGTGTCCGGGATTGTAACGTCGATATAAATTTCTTTGCCCCAGAGGTGATCGGCAATATTTGTCACAGGCAGTCCGCCCAGAGTTTCCGGAATAATCAGATGCTCGCTTTCTCCGGTGTAGCTGAGAAATGTCGAACTTTCATTATCATCATTGATGGCATAGTTATATTCGCCGTCTATTTGAACGACATATGCATTTGCTTTCAGTCCGGAATCCGGCATGACGGCAGATGTGCCTGAAAGCGCCAGTCCTGCCGCGCAGAATCCTGCACGCAACCGTTTGAACTGCATAAAAACATCCTTTCTGTTAACTCGAAATTCAGCAAAACCATTTTCTTAGCCTTATTATAGCATAATCTCATCACAGAATCAACCGGCCCTCTTAATAATCATACAACTGCACAAAAACCGCCGCGCTGTTATTGTGGTATCTGCTGAAGATGCGCGCAAAATCCGCCGCCCGATTTTCACCGGGCGGCGCGTTCATTTTATTCTTTTTTTGGGAGAAGCTGCTCCCATGTCACCTCCTTGCCCGCGAGTGTGTTGACATAATATTTCAGAATCATCTGCGCATCGGTTGCGGTCACTGCGCCGTCGCCGTCAACGTCCGCGACCTTTAACTGTATGTCCGTCAGACCGCTTTCCTTGTCGGCGAGCATATTGACATAGGCCTTCAGCGTCATCTGTGCATCGTCCGCGCCGATCTCGCCGTTTCTGCTGACATCGCCTCTGAGCGGTGCAGGGCCCAGCGATTCAAATTGGTATCCGTATTGTGCCGCATAGGCTTCTGCCGTTGAGCCGTCATAGCCCTTTATCACGCCCGAATAGGTCTTGCTGTCATTTGCAAAGGTATTTGCCCTGCTGAAGATCCGGCAATCCGGATTCAGAACCGTGACCTCAGCGAGTGCCGTACACTGTGCAAACGCCTGCATTCCGAGCTCCGTCACGGAATCGGGAATCTCCACGCATTCCAGCCCCGAGCACCCCACAAACGAATTGTATTCGATGACCGTAACCGTATCGGGGATTGTCAGCTTTCTGATACCGGTTCTGCCGTAAAACGAATTGCTGACGACAGTCGTGACCCCGGCGGGAATCACGGCTTCTGCGGTGTCCGGCCCATAGATCAGCAGGCCGTTTATCGTGACATACGGTGACTGTGCCGCCGCATCCTTCAGCCACGGCGTACCGGAAAAGGCAAGCGAGCCGATTGATGCAACGGAGGGCGGAAACGTGATATCCTTCAGGCTCTTGCAGGATACAAATGCAAACGTGGCGATATTGCTTACAGAATCCGGAATATTGACCGATGTCAGCGATACACAGTTGCTGAATGCGCTCTCGTCGATGGAAGTGACGGTATCGGAGAGACTCACCGAAGTGAGGTTCCTGCATTCGCTGAAGCACTGACCGCCCACATTGGTAATGCCCTTGCCGATGACAACCTGCCGGATGCTGTCCTTTTCCTCAGCCCACGGAATCGCGTACTGAGAATTGAGGCCGTACATTTTTCCGGTTCCGCTGACAGTGAGCGTTCCGTCACTGTCAAGCGTCCAGACAGCATCCTTGCCGCAGGAACCGCCTGTCACAGTCTCCGCCGCGCACACCGCACAGGATACCGGAAGCGGTGCTGTCACAGTGCCGGTGCATACCGTCATGCCCGCACCGAGCACCGCGCAGACACGAATCATATTCATCATGCTCATTTTGCGTACTGCTTATTTTTTCGGCAGCAGGTCATCCCATGTGACCTCCTTGCCGGCGAGGGTATTGACGTAGTATTTCAGAATCATCTGCGCATCGGTCGCATCAACCGTTCCGCTGCCGTCAACATCGGCAGCGAGCATCTGCGATTCTGTCAGACCGCTTTCCTTGTCCGCGAGCATATTGACATAGGCCTTCAGCGTCATCTGCGCATCGTCCGCGCCGATCTCGCCGTTTTCATTGACATCGCCGGGCAGATAATCCGGCTTATCCTCCGGGAGCGTGAACTGCCGCTTCACGAGGATTGTACCGTCATCGGCTCCTGACTTTTCGCTTCTGGCGGTCTCGCCGTTGATGTGCGAATCGACCAGACCGGCAGATCTGTAGAACTGATAGCCGTCCTTCGGCTTCAGCCGCACCCAGACCGTATACTTCTTGCCTGCTTCAAAGGTCATATCGCCGGTCATGACGGTGCCGCCGTCGTCATCGGCAGTCCAGTAGACACCGTCGCCGGCGCTGGCTTCGATATCGGAATCCGTGCAGAGCTCCGCGGTAATGCCGAGCACATTTGCCGCATCGGACGGCTTCTGACCGGCGACAGGCTCCGTCACGCCGTTGACGGCAATGCGGAACATGGTTGAGGGGCCGATGTCCGTGCGGATATAGGTTGCAGCCGCAGTATGTTCAAATTCGGCGGAATCAATGCTTCCGCTGATGATCGTACCCGGATCGAGCGCATTTGCCCAGCCGGGTTCGCTGTAGAGATTGTGGTTCCATGTGATATTGCCGAAATTGTCGCCCAGTGTCAGGCGCTGCAGCATGCACGACCGCAGGAACATATCCGATGTACACTCATCCCGGTCTTCGACGCCGGAGAAATCAAAGCTGCTCAGATCAAGCGCTGTCAAGCTGGAGCAGTTGCTGACAAAATAATGCATTTCCTTGATGCTGTCCATGCGGAAGCTGCTGACATTCAGCGATTGCAGACTGTAGCAGCCGTAGAACATCCAGTTCATTTGCTTGACATTGGCGGTATTGAAGCTGCTCAGATCGAGCGCAGTCAGGGAGCAGCAATCCTGGAACATCTGGCCCATATCCGTAACGTTTTCCGTATTGAAGCTGCTGACGTCGAGTGCTGTCAGGCTTTCGCACATATGGAACATCTCATTCATGTTTTCAACATTTGAAGTATCAAAATGGCTGACATCCAGCGTTTTCAGCTTTAAGCAATACGAAAACATGGAGCTCATGTCCGTCACATTGCCGGTCTCAAAGCTGCTGAGGTCCAGTGACTCCAGCGACTTGCAGTATTCGAACATACCGTACATGGATGTCACCTTGTCCGTTTTGAAGCCGCTGACGTCTAGCTTTTTCACCTTATAGCAGCCCGAAAACATCTTCCTCATATTGGTTGCATTTTCCGTATTGAAGCCGCTGACATCCAGTGCCTCTACTTGGAAACAGCAGTTGAACATAAAGAAGAAATCCTTGACCTGCGACGTATCAAAGCCGCTGACGTCCAGCTTCTTCACAAGCTGGCAGTTATCGAACATGCTGTGCATATCCGTTGCCTGCGCCGTATTGAAGCCGCTGACATCGAGCGCTTCCACAGCCATGCAGCATGAAAACATATAGCCGAACGAGGTGACATTGCTTGTATCGAAGCGGGAAACATCGAGCTTTTTCACTTCCCGGCAATCCTGAAACATGGAATTCATCTTGGTGACATTGCCGGTTTTGAAGCCGCTGACATCGAGCTTTTTCAGGCCTTTGCAGCCTTTGAACATATATGCCATATCCGTGACTTGATCCGTTTGGAAGCCGCTGACATCAAGATTGGTCAGGCTCCGGCATTCGTAGAACATAGCGTTCATGTTCGTGACATTGGAGGTATCGAAGCGGCCGAGCTTCAGCGAGGTCAGCGCATAGCAGTTGAAGAACAGATTGCTCATGTTGGTGACATTGCTTGTATCCGCATTGGTGAGGTCAATGGCAGTGCATTGATAAAAGCTGTTGAACAGACTGCTGATATCCTCCGGAAAAACGGTTCCCGGCGCAGCGGTAATGCTTGTGACCGTCTTATTTTTGAGCGCTTTGATCTCATCTGAAATGACATTGCCCTTCAGGGTCAGAGCGCCGGTCTCCCCGTTGAAGTCATAGCATTCGCCGGAGGCATTCTCCTCAGCGTAAACGGCATTCTGCACAAGCACGGGAGCCGTGCAGGGGAGTGCGCCGCTGAGCAGGCAGACAGAAAGCAGTGCAGCAATCGTTTTTCTGTAGTTCATTTTCCAATTTCTCCTTTACCTAACATAAATTCAGACTTTTTTCGGGATCAGATCATCCCAGGCAACAGGCTTGCCTGCCAGATGCCTGACATAATATTGCAGGATGATCTGCGCATCCGTTGCAGTGGCCGCGCCGTCGCGGTCAACATCAGCGGCAAGCAGAGCAGCAGTGCTCAGGCCGTCGCTTTTGCCGGCCAGCGTTTTGACGTAAGCACGCAGCGTCATCTGTGCATCGTCCGCGCCGATCGCCCCGTTCGCATTGACATCGCCGCGGGAAAGATCGTCCGCGAGCAGATCGGTGAGATAGCCCGGCGCACCGGCAGTATCGAGGCGGGCATATGTGCTGTCGGTATGCGCCTCAGAATAGGCGGTGCCGTTTCCGCCGGTGAGCTTTTCGCAGCCGTAGAACATACATGAGGATGCCTCCGCACCGAGGCGGGAGAGATCCCACTGTGCGCCCGCATAAATCGCAGTGAGCTTCCGACAGTTCCGGAACATCTCCGCCGCCTCGGTGACGTTCGATGTATCAAAGCTCATCAGGCTGAGCGCGGTCAGCGATTTGCAGGAATAGAACATTTTGCTCATATTCTCTGCGGATCTGGTATTCCAGCCTTCGAGGTCAACCGACTGCAATGCCGTGCAGCCGCTGAACATTTCGCTGAAATCCGTGACACAGGCGGTATTGATGCCGGTAAAACTGAGCTCAGTGAGCGACGAACAATCCCGGAACATGCCGCGGAAAGTCGTGACCTTATCGGTTTTCAAACCATTGAACGAAAACTTCTTTGCAGCGGAGCACCCGCTGAACATTTCACTCATATCGGTGACATTCTTCGTATCGAACTGCTTTGCGCTCAGTGCGAGCATCGAGCTGCATCCGCAAAACATTTTCGAGAGCGTTGCCGCGGATTCAGTATTCCAGTCAGAGATATCCAGATATTCCAGCGATTCGCACCGTTCAAAGGCACTGCTCATATCCGTGACATGCGAGGTATCGAAGCCGCTGACATTCAGGTCGGCAAGCTGAAGGCAGTTGCGGAACATTTCTTCGATTGTTTGCAGCTTCGGCGTGCGGAAGCCGGAGAGGTCGAGCACCACGAGCGACCGGCATTCCAGAAACATCGTGCTCATATCCGTGACATTCGAGGTGTCGATGCCGTCCAGCTTCACGGTTTTCAGGGCATAGCAGAGTGCAAACATCCCGCGCATGTCCGTGACATTTTCCGTATTCAGGCCGGAGAGATCGACGGTGACGAGGTTCGGGCAGTTTTCAAACATGTAGTGCATATCCGTAACGGCGGAGGCATCTGCATTTTTGAGGTCGATTGTTTCCGCCGCATAGCCGCGGAACAGCATCGCGCAGTATGCGGGGAGCACAGCGCCTTCCGCAGCAATAATTTTTTTGACCTGATCCTTTTTCCCGAAGCACTCCAGCTCAGAGCGCAGCATATTTTCAGCAGCGGCGGCAGTAATCGTCAGAGTTCCCGCAGCTTCGTCAAAGGTGAAGCATTCGGCTTCGGCGGCATCTGCAAAAGCGGTGCCGGATGCGCAGGTCTCAGCAGATACGGCAATGCCGGGGGAGCATGCAGCGAGCATGCAGCCGGAAACCAGCGCAGCGATAATTCTCCTGCAATTCATTGTTTCACAATTCCTTTATTATGTATTTTCGGCCTCAGATCCGTCATGTGATCGTTTTGCCTGCAACATGATTATATCATACACAGAGTTTATTTGCAAGCATTTTTTACGGATTGCAGAGTTTCACACAGAAAGATTGTGAAGAATGCTGTATTTTTCTCTGCTTTGGGAAATGGCTAAAATATACAATACACAATAGATCATTTTATTTTCGATTTGCCGCAGCATACAAAAACAGAGCGGCACAAACCGTACCGCTCTGTGACTGATTCAATTATTTTGCGTTGACGGCCTCGCGGACGACCTCCGCGATATGCTCGGCAGAGAGTCCGAACTGTCTGAGCAGATCGGCAGCGGGGCCGGAGTGGCCGAAGGTGTCGTTCACGCCGATGCGGCGCACGGGAACCGGACAGGCCTCGCAGACAGCCTCCGCAACAGCCGAGCCGAGGCCGCCGATGACGCTGTGCTCCTCAGCAGTAACGATCGAGCCGGTCTCCTGCGCGGCCTGAACGATCAGCTCCTTATCGAGCGGCTTAATCGTGTGGATATTGATGACGCGGACAGAAATACCCTCTGCCGCGAGTGTCTCCGCAGCGATGAGCGCCTCATTGACGAGCAGGCCGGTTGCGATCACGGTCACATCGCTGCCGTTTCGCAGGGTGACGCCCTTACCGAGCTCGAATTTATAGGTATCGGGGTCATTGATGACCGGAACAGCGAGTCTGCCGAAGCGGCAGTAAACCGGGCCCTCATGCTGAATTGCGGCCTCGACCGCTGCCTTTGCCTCGACATCGTCAGCGGGATTGATGACGACCATGCCGGGAATGGTGCGCATCAGAGCGAGATCCTCGCAGCACTGATGCATCGCGCCGTCCTCGCCGACAGAAATGCCGGCATGTGTAGCGCCGATCTTGACATTGAGATGCGGGTATCCGATGCTGTTGCGGACGATTTCATAGGCTCTGCCCGCAGCGAACATTGCAAAGGAGGATGCGAACGGGATCATGCCGGCGGCAGCGAGGCCTGCCGCAACGCCCATCATGTTCGCCTCTGCGATGCCGCAGTCATAGAAGCGGTCGGCATAGGCTTTTTTGAAGATGCCGGTCTTTGTGGCAGCCGCGAGGTCGGCGTCCAGAACGATCAGGTTTTCGTATTTTTCAGCCAGTGCAACGAGTGCTTCGCCGTAGCTTTCGCGCGTTGCCTTTTTCATCACATCACTCATTGCTCACGCCTCCAATTCTGCGAGCTCGGCCTTCAGCTCCGCCATAGCTTTTTCGTACTGCTCGGTATTCGGGGCGGTGCCGTGCCATCCGACCTGATTTTCCATAAAGGAAACGCCCTTGCCCTTTGTGCTGTGCTGAATGATTGCGACCGGCTGACCGGAAACGCGCTCCGCCTCACGGAAGGCCTTGTCGATCTGGTCGAAATCATGCGCATCGGTTTCGATCACATACCAGCCGAAGGCGCGGAACTTTTCCGGAATCGGCTCGGGGGAGCAGACCTCGGTAATTTTTCCGTCGATCTGGAGGCCGTTGTTGTCGATGATTGCGGTGAGGTTATCGAGGCCGTAATGCGCCGCAAACATTGCAGCCTCCCAGACCTGTCCCTCCTCGATTTCGCCGTCGCCGAGGATTGTATAGACATGGTAATTATCATTGCGATGCTTGCCGGCGAGCGCCATGCCGCAGGCAGCGGAGATACCCTGACCGAGAGAGCCGCTGCTCATATCCACGCCGGGGATACTGATGCAGGGATGGCCCTGAAGCCGGGCGCCGATATGCCGGAGGGTCTGCATTTCCTCCATCGGGAAGAAGCCGCGCTCGGCGAGGGCGGCATAGAGAGCCGGGGCGGTGTGGCCTTTGGAGAGTACAAGGCGGTCGCGCTCGGCAAAATCCGGATTATCCGGATAGACATGCATTCTGGTGAAATAGAGGTAGGTCAGCAGGTCGGCGATAGAGAGAGAGCCGCCCGGATGACCGGATTTTGCGTGATACACGCCCTCAATAATCCCCATCCGGATTTTGCAGGCATGAATCTGAAGCTGTTTTTTCAGGCTTTCATCCATTATTCATTCTTCCTTTCCGTGCCGCAGCACATAGCTGTTTTTATTATACTATATTTCGCACAAAAAAGCAAGCAGTTTTTTCACAGTGGAAAACGGCTAATCGGGGAGCCCCCGCTGGCGATTTGCTAAAGGCACGGTCAGGCTCATTCTCCCAAGTTTCCAAATACACGCTGCTGATCGCAGCTTTTCTTTTCTGACTGGAATTCTGCTGTTGAGCCAATTTAACTGCACAGAAGATGCGAATAGCATCGTGCGTTTTGCATGCAGAATTATAAAGCGTAAATGTGCCTTTAGCAAAATGGAACCGCGCACTGCGCGGGTGGGGAGCCCCCGCCGGCATTTTGCTAAAGCAGCGCATAGGCTCACTCTCCGCAGCAACCTTGCCAAGCGGCGCAGGAGTGCGCCGCAATTTACGCCATACTCCCATAATCGGGAGCATACACATATCTGCGGCGTTTTCGTTTTATGATTCAATCAGCGAACGCAGTAAAAGCGCATAACGAAAAATCTGCGGAACTTAGAGGGATAGGGGTCAGGAAAGCGGGGGCTCGGGGGCGAAAACCTAAGGGGGAAGGGAGAATGAGCGACCGGAGGGAGCGATCTCCCTTCCCCCTTGGGTTGTCACCCCCGACTCCGAGGATGAAAAGGACGTATGGAAACTGATTTCAGCAGCAGGAAGTCAAATCAAGGCATATCATGCGACATTTATTATGATGCGAAGATCCCCTGCCCCTCTCCTTGTGGTCTTTTCCTCACACTTGCACCCCGCACCCGGTGAAAAAAACGGTCAGACAAGGAATAAAAAAGAATGACATAAATCATAAGCAGCTAAATCGTGAATTATCACCGCTTGACAATTCAGTGCAGATGTGTTACAATAAAGGCTGCGGCATCAGCCGCCGACAGTTCGTTTGCACCATCCTGTCGTAAAACAAAACTAGGGCAGGAAAGACGGCATACAAATGCAAATTATGCGGTACTCCTGTCTGATAATCGGGCAGGAGTACCGTTTTTATGAAAACTGGGAGCGATCACATGTACAGACTGAAAACATCGGCAGCGTTTGACAGCGCACATTTTCTTTCGGGCTACAGCGGAAAATGTGCAAACCTGCACGGACACCGCTGGGTCATCGAGGCGGAGGCGGGAGCAGAGCAGCTTCAGGCATCGGGCGAAAAGCGCGGCATGGTCATCGACTTCGGTGATCTGAAGCAGGCCGTCCGAGCGCTTGCAGATGCCTACGATCACGCGCTGATCTATGAAGCGGGCTCGCTGAAAGAAACGACACTGGATGCGCTGCGCGGGGAGCAGTTCCGGCTGATCGAGGTGCCGTACCGCCCGACAGCGGAGAATTTCGCGCATGCATTTTATGATGCACTGCTTGCCAAAGGGCTGCCGGTTCTGCGCGTGACGGTCTATGAGACCCCTGATAACTGCGCGGCATATGAGGTATGAGATGAGCAAAACATATAAGCTGGCAGAGCAATTCATCAGCATTAACGGCGAGGGGCAGTGTGCCGGAGAGCTTGCACTGTTTCTGCGGTTTGCGGGCTGCAATCTGCGCTGTGTCTGGTGTGATACGGCATGGGCCTGCGGCAAGGACGCGCCGCACGAAACGGTTACGCTGCAAAGGCTCGCGGAGATCGCAGCGGACGCACAGGCAAAGGGCGTGCGGAATGTCACGCTGACCGGCGGCGAGCCGCTCCTTCAGGAGAATATTGCCGCGGCTGCGGAGCATCTCTGCAAAAGCGGAATGCGGGTAGAAATTGAAACAAACGGCGCAGTCAGCCTTGCGCCGTATCTTGAAACAGGCGCAGTATTCACCATGGATTACAAGCTGCCGTCGAGCGGCATGGAGCGGCATATGCGCACAGAGAATTTCGCGCTGCTGCGGGAGCGCGACACCGTTAAATTTGTGTGCGGCTCGCGGGAAGATGTATTCCGTGCAAAGGAGATTGCAGAGCAGTACCGGCCGCAGTGCCCGCTGTATCTCAGCCCGGTGTTCGGACAGATTGACCCCGCAGAGATCGTAGAGATCATGAAGGCGCAGAAAATGGGCGGCTTCCGGCTGCAATTACAGCTTCATAAGTTTATCTGGGACCCCATGGCGCGGGGCGTCTGAGCATGCAGAAGAACGGAGGGTTTGAAATGATCGACCAGAAAGCAATCGAAGAACATATCCGCGGGATCCTTGTTGCACTCGGCGAGGACCCTGACAGAGAAGGGCTGCTCGAAACACCGGCGCGCGTGGCGAGAATGTATGCAGAGGTGTTCGACGGCATCAACTATACGAATCATGACATCGCAGAGATGTTCAGCAAGCGGTTTGATGCGCCGAAAAACGCAGGGCCGGTTGTTGTGCGGGATATTGAGGTGTTTTCGTACTGTGAGCATCATATGGCGCTGATGTATGATATGTCTGTGAATGTGGCATATGTGCCGAACGGAAAGGTGATCGGCTTATCCAAGATCGCGCGCATCTGCGACCTTGCAGCCAAGCGCCTGCAATTACAGGAGCGGCTTGGTTCGGATATCGCAGAGATCATGATGGAGGCGACCGGCTCGCAGGATGTCGGCGTCGTAATCGCGGGCACGCATAGCTGCATGACGGCGCGGGGAATCCGCAATGCCTCCGCCCGAACGGTAACGCAGACATTCTGCGGAAAATTCCGCGAGGACTGGAACCTGCAAAGACTGATATCGGAGGGCGTAAAGTAATGAAGGCATTGGTATTATTCAGCGGGGGCGTAGACAGCACGACCTGTCTGGCGCTTGCGGTTACAAAATACGGTGCAGCGGAGGTGCTTGCGCTGTCGGTCAGCTACGGGCAGAAGCACACAAAGGAGCTGGAGGCGGCGAAGGCGGTTGCCGCATATTACGGGGTAAAGCTGCAAACGCTCGACCTTGCGGCAATTTTCGCAGATTCCAACTGTTCGCTTCTGAAGGGGCGCGAAGCCGAGATTCCGAAGGAGACCTATGCCGAGCAGCTCCGCAAAACCGACGGCAAGCCGGTTTCGACCTATGTGCCGTTCCGGAACGGACTGTTTCTGGCCTCTGCGGCGAGCATTGCGCTCTCGCACGGCTGCGGGGTAATCTATTACGGCGCACATGCAGACGACGCAGCAGGCAATGCCTACCCGGACTGCTCCGTAGATTTCAATGATGCAATCAATGACGCGATTTTCTACGGCAGCGGAAAGCAGCTTCATGTAGAGGCGCCGTTTGTGGAATCCAGCAAGGCAGAGATTGTAGCGGTCGGCCTGCGGCTTCAGGCGCCCTATCATCTGACATGGAGCTGTTATGAGGGCGGAGAGAAGCCCTGCGGGGTCTGCGGCACCTGCCGTGACCGCGCCGCAGCATTTGCAGAGAACGGCATCGCCGACCCCGCGCTGACGCAGAGCAGCAGAAAGGAGTAACCCGGTGACGGAAGAAACACATTTTGAGGTACAGCCCGATACCGTCAAGCTAATCGGTGATGTCATGCACGGTGTCGCAGGAACCTATCAGGGCAGACCGGTCTCGTTTATCTGCGATATCAAGGATCAGTCGATCCTTGTTCCGGAGGGCATGGAGGATGTTTACCACGACATCCTGAACGCGGTTGTCCGGTATCTGCGGATCGTCGGAAGAATCTGAGGAGGGAACGGCAATGAGCGAACGGAACAAAGCGCAGGAGGGCATGACCCTGCTTGGCAATCAGCACACGAAGTACCCGCAGAATTACGATCCGTCGGTGCTTGAAACCTTTGAGAACAAGCATCCGGACAGGGAATATTTCGTCAAATTCAACTGTCCGGAGTTCACGAGCCTGTGCCCGATCACCGGCCAGCCGGATTTTGCGACGATCTACATTTCATATGTGCCGCGCATCCGCATGGTTGAGAGCAAGTCGCTGAAGCTGTATCTGTTCAGCTTCCGGAACCACGGCGATTTTCATGAGGACTGCGTGAATATCATCATGAATGATCTCATCAGGCTGATGGAGCCGGCATATATCGAGGTCTGGGGCAAATTTCTGCCGCGCGGCGGCATCTCGATCGACCCCTACTGCAATTACGGAATGCCCGGCACGAAATGGGAGCAGGTCGCGTGGGAGCGCCTGACGCACCATGACCTGTATCCGGAGCCGGTCGATAACCGCTGACTTGACAAACGCAGTAATCTGTGCTATACTGAAACCGCTGCATCACAGCAGCAAAAATTCATTATAAAGGAGTCCGTTGTTTGAAATTTAACAGCCGACCTGAGATTGCAGCATAACCGGGAGGTTTGCGAATTCAATCTCAACACAAGCCTCCCGTATCGCCGAACAAATACAGGAGGAACACACCATGAACAATCAGGAATTTTTGATCCGTCCGGAGCAGCGCTCCGATCACCGCGCCGTCGAGGAGCTGACGCGGCAGGCTTTCTGGAATGTCTATAAGCCCGGCTGCGATGAGCATTATTTCGTGCATATCATGCGCAGTCACCCGGATTTCATACCGGAGCTTGATTTTGTCATCACGCACGGCAGCACGGTTGTCGCCAATATCATGTATCTGAAATCGTGGCTGGAGGATGAAGCGGGAACACGCAGAGAGATCCTCTCGTTCGGGCCGATTTCGGTGCATCCCGCATTTCAGCGGAGAGGGCTCGGCAAGCTGCTGATCTCGCATTCCTGCGAAGCGGCACAGAAGCTGGGCTATGATACCGTTGTGATCTTCGGCAATCCGGAGAACTACGTGTGCAGCGGCTTCAAAAGCTGCAAGCGGTTCAATGTCTGTCTGGAGGGCGGCCGGTTCCCGAGCGCACTGCTCGTCAGGGAGCTGAAGGAAGGCGCACTGGACGGCCGGCGGTATATTTACCGGGAAAGCGGCTGTGCGGCGATGATCGAAGCAGAAAAGGCTGAAGCATTTGACCGGAGCTTTCCGCCGATGGAAAAGGCGTGGATGCCCAGTCAGGAGAAATTCTACATTTACAGTCATTCGGCAATCGGATAAAAATACCAGAAGCGGAGAACGGCATGTGCCGGTCTCCGCTTTTGTCTGTCGAAAAAGGTATCGCTTCGCTATGAGTTTGCACCGCAAACTCACTCAAAACCCGCCAATGTCCCCGGCAGGGGTATGGGGACGGAGTCCCCATTTTGAATCCGTCGGAGACGCTTCATCCGCGGTGCAGAAGCTGATCCCAGCGGGTCGGAATCGCGCTCAGCACATTTTTGACATAATATTTGAGGATAAGCTGTGCATCGGCGGCCGTGACGGCACCGTCCATATCGACATCGGCGCACAATGTCTGCACGGCAGTGAGCTGAGCGGGGTGTTCTGCGAGCATCCTGACATATTCCTGAAGCACAGACTGCGCATCGTCAGCCTCAACGGCGCCGTTGCTGTTCACATCGCCGCGGAGGGGCTCGGCCTGAACATGCTCAAACATATCGTTGATGCCGGAATCCGGGCCGACGGTCGTGCGGTAGAGCCCGAACAGGCATGGGCTGTAGGTAGAGATCTGCGATGCTTTGGAAAACGGCGCATTTTTCGGGCCGTAGCCCCATTTTGTAAACCAGGTGTACTGCTGCGAGTTATGGCAGGTATAGCCCTTGCGGCTCATCTGATAGGCCGTCTGCCCGCCGAAATAATCAAGCGGTTCATCATAGTTCATGACAAGCTGATTTTTGCCGTAGAGGTGCAGATAGGTTTTGGGCACATCCCAGACGCCGTATTTCTGTGCAGAGGCGGGGTCATTCGAGGCAATGCCGGCCTGCTCGACGGCTTTCGTCAGCGTATCGGCATTGAGGCGGTGCTGACCGTGTCCGTATTCGCCGCTGAGGTCATGCCCGACGACAACATCCGGCCGGTATTTCCGCAGCATTTCGATCTGATGCGCGAGCACCGTGTTATAGGAAAAGCCGGCATAGCTGAAATTATTTTTCGCAGCCTGGAGCGTTTCGGAATACTGATCGGGGAAGATGCCGATTTCCGGGTAATGTGTCGCGCCTGCGGCCCAGAGCCCGTTGAGCTGTTCATGCAGCCTGATCGGCTCGCCGTTGTGGTGTGTGAAATAGATGACCTGTAATTTGATGCCGTGGGCGGCGGCATAGGGAATGAGGCCGAGGAAAAAGAGCTGCTCATCGTCGCTGTGCGTGGTAAAGAGCGCCATATCGGCCTTTTCATAGGGCGGCTGCCAGACCTGAACGTCATCGGGCAGGGTGCCGGGGCCGAAGACCCGCAGCTCACTGACCGTCGTATAGGATGCGGTAAAGCGCATGGTCACGGTATCGGAATGCAGCTCTGACACATCGGCATATTCATGCAGAAAGCCGCTCTGTCCGCAGGAGAGGGTCAGGGTATCCGATACAGCCTCCCACGGATAGGCGTTCTTTTCAAATTTGACATAGAGCCCCGCGATCTCGCCGTCCGCCTTGATTGTCAGGGTTTTTCCGGCGCTGAATGAAAAGGTTGTGGATTCATTGCCGTCGCGGAGGCGGTCGGGGTTATAGCCGCTCGAAGCGGTCATGACTGCCGATTTTGTATATTCTGCCGCCGCACCGTCCGCAGCGTGCGCATCGGAAGCGACCGGCTCAGCGATTGCGGCACGGCTCTCCGGCAGCAAATCTGCGGGCATTTCTGTGATTTCCTCTGCTGCCGCATTTTCAGCCGGCAGCATTTCCGTTTCCGCTGCGGCATGCAGTCCGCAGACGGATGACAGAAGCGCCGCCGCGATGCAAGCGCAGAAAAACTGTCTGATTGGTCTCATACTGTCTCCTTTTCCGGTTTACTTTTCATACTCATGCTGTCCGATTATTTACGGAATCATACATGCCAATAATCGTTCAGGAAGCTGACGCGGGCTTCCAGCCATTTTGTGACAAGCTCTGAAGCGGCCTCCTGCGTTCTGCATTTTTGGGAAGCAGGGGAAAGCTCCTTTGCGATGCCGGGATCGGAAACCGCGACACCCCAGCGCTTATCATTCTGCACAAATGCGTCATGATACGCAGCGGCATCCGATTTCAGAGTATCGAGCGCACGTTCAAAGACGCCGTCATCATAGGCGGCGGTCCATTTTTCGCGCACGATCTGCTGAAACCAGTCCTCATTCATCAGCACAGCGAGCCACGGATTCACTGTTTCGTAAGCGACGCCGTTGACCTCCGGAACGATATTGGCAGCATAGAAGCCGGAGCCGTCGGCGCAGCGGGCCTTGTTGCCGAGCCCGGAGTCAAAATCCCACGGAGCCTCGAAGGTGAGCTTTTTGCCGCCGCCCTCGCCGAAATCCGCATCCATGAAGAAGCTCGACCAATAGATATCGGCATCACAGGTCAGCTCCGCGACAAGGTACGCATCCGCAAGAGACTGCGTATCGACGACCGCCTCGACGGCCTCCTGCGGGGTCATATCCTTCGCCTCCGTGATCTCTTTGAAATCGTCATCGAAGCGATACGCCTTATGCTCATAAGCGGCGGCATACATAATGCGGTAGACCTGATTGACATAATTGGCGATAAAATCGTGCTGCTCCTGCGAATAGATATCGCTTTTGATTGAGAAGCCGATATCAATTTTGGGGTCGCCGGGGGATTCCGGCAGGCAGGTAATAGTTTTCCCGTTTCCGCCCGCGCCGTCGAAGGGCGTGAGCGGCGCATTATCGGCATAGTCCACATGGAACTGATGCAGAGGGTCCTCGGAATAGAAATAGCCGTCGAATTCGAGGAAATAGCCGATACCGGTGCCTGTTTCATCCTTTTTCGGGTCAGAGATATTGACGCGGTTTGGGTTGACCTGCTGATATTCGGTCAGCAGATAAACGCCGTAATAATCGCCGTTGAGATGCAGCTCCACGAAAGCGGCATCGGCGGCATAGAGCCCGTCCGGTTCGAGCAGCTCGCGTGCGATCTGGAGCGCGGTTTTGCTGCGCTGCATGGAAACGTCCTTGAATTCGGCGAGCAGCAGCCAGTTTTTCATTTCCGCGCCGTCATTGAGGCCGAGCAGGTTTTGCTTTTCTGCAAATTTGATGCGCAGAGATTTTTTGTCATAGGTCGTAGTCCAGTTTCCGCGCACCTTGACCTCGGCATCAGCGGCATCGAGCAAAACCTGCTGTGCGGTATCGGTCAGGCTGACCGCACATTGCTCATAGTAGGGCTCCGGCGGAATGACATAGCCGGGCGTCCACGAAGCGATTTGTTTTGCGACATGCCGTGCGACCGGCTCGGTAAAGAAGTCGAGGGCATCGGCGCCCTGTTTTTGTGTACGGATAGAGAGCACGGGCAGGACAGTGGGAGCAGCATCCGGCTTTTGGGGCTCCGGAGCAGCCGCAGAGGAATCGTCCGGAGCGGCAGAGCTGAGGCTTTCAGTGGGAACGCTGTCCTGAACGGACTGTGTACCGCCGGCAGCACACCCGGTGAGCAGCGTGCAGGAAAACAGCAGCGGGAGAATGTGGCTGCGAAAATGATTTCTGAAATTATTACGGGACATAGAATTCCCTCCTCTCAGAGGTATTATACCATATCGCGAAAAAAAGTGCAACGAGAATTATAATTTGAGATCAGCTTGTCGAAAAAGGTATCGCTGCAAGCGCCGGCGGCGGGGAGCCCCCGCCGGCGCGGGGAGCCCCCGCTGGTATTTTGCTAAAGCGGCGCATAGGCTCATTCACCACTACAGCCTTCCCGAGCGGCGCAGGAGTGCGCCGCATTTTACGCCATACTCCCATAATCGGGAGCATACGCATATCTGCGGCGTTTTTGTTTTGCGATTCAATCGACAAAAGCAGTAAATACGAACAACGATAATTCTGCGGAACTTAGAGGGATAGGGGTCAGGAAAGCGGGGGTTCGGGGGCGAAAACTGCCAGACGGGCTCCGTCCTAAGGGGGAAGGGAGAATGAGCGAACGCAGTGAGCGCTTCCCCCTGTCCCTCTGGGTTTTCACCCCCGATCCCGAGGATGACAAAAACGAAAAAATGTGAATTCAGCAGCAGGAAGTCAAATCAAGGCATATCATGCGATATTTATTATGATTATGATGCGGACAGGTCATCCAAAGCTCATGCAGGTGCATCTTAGAAGCTTGATAACAAAATAACAGCGCCCCGGCCTGAACAGAACCGGGACGCTGCAAAAAACACAAACACGCCGCGCTTAGAAATTGACCTTTCTTGCGACATAGCTGGTGTGCAGGAGCTCATGTGCCTTATGGCCGCCGGGCTCACCGAGATACTCTTTATAGAGCGTCTGGATTGCGGGGTTATCCTGCGACTTGCGCAGATCCATTTCCGCATCGACGGAATACAGCGCCTTCGCACGCTCCGCACGCAGATCGACGAAGTTGCGGACGGATGCCGGCTGGATCGGCTGACCGCCGCCGTTGACGCAGCCGCCCGGACAGGCCATGATCTCGATGAAGGTGTAATCCGCTTCACCGGCCTGCACCTTTTCGAGCAGTCTTCTTGCATTTGCAAGGCCGCTGGCGACAGCAACCTTGACAGTCAGGCCGCCGACGGTGTAGGAAGCCTCCTTGACGCCCTCAATGCCGCGGACATCGGTGAAGTCGAGCTTGTCATTCGGCAGCTTTTCGCCGCTGATCTTCTCAACAGCGAAACGCAGAGCAGCCTCCATAACACCGCCGGTTGCGCCGAAGATGAGACCTGCGCCGGAGTAGATGCCCAGCGGGTCATCGAACTTCTCATCCGGCAGAGAGCGGAAGTCGAGGCCTGCGCGGTCGATCATCCGGCCGAGCTCTCTGGTAGTCAGTGCAATGTCAACATCCGGATAGCCCGAAGCGGACTGATCGTCTCTGCCGCACTCAAACTTCTTTGCAGTACACGGCATGATCGAAACCGAAACGATATCCTTCGGATCCCAGCCCATCTTCTCTGCATAGTAGGTCTTGATGATCGCGCCCTGCATCTGCTGCGGGGACTTGCAGGTGGAGAGGTTCGGGATCATATCCGGGAAGTAGTGCTCACAGAACTTGACCCAGCCCGGCGAGCAGGATGTGATCATCGGGAGAACGCCGCCGTTGGTGACGCGCTCGATGAGCTCCGTGCCTTCCTCCATGATGGTGAGGTCAGCGCCGTAGTTCGTGTCGGTGACGACATCGAAGCCGAGTCTGCGGAGCGCAGCAGCCATTTTGCCCTCGACATTTGTGCCGATCGGGTAGCCGAACAGCTCGCCCAGACCTGCGCGGACAGACGGAGCGGTCTGCACGACAACATGCTTGGTCGGGTCAGCGATTGCAGCAAAGACCTTGTCGGTGTAATCCTTTTCGGAGAGTGCGCCGGTCGGACAGACCGTGATGCACTGGCCGCAGGAAACGCAGGCGGTCTCACCCAGCGGCTTGTTGAACTGCGAGCCGATGTTGGTGATGAAGCCTCTCTCGTTTGCGCCGATGACGCCGATGCCCTGTGTAACGGCACATGCGGCAACGCAGCGGCGGCAGAGGATGCACTTATTGTTATCGCGGTACATATGCGCGGCGGAATCGTCGATCGGGTACACAGTCTTTTCGCCTGCGTAGAAATCGTCGTCCTCGATGCCGAGCTCATTTGCGAGCTTCTGGAGCTCACAGTTCTTGCTTCTCACGCAGGAGAGGCACTTCTTATCGTGATTCGAGAGAATGAGCTGCATATTCTTTCTGCGCGCATCGAGCACCTTCGGGGAGTTGGTCAGAACCTCCATGCCCTCGGAAACCGGGTACACGCAGGCTGCGACGAGGCGGAAGCCTCTGCCCTCATTGGCCTCGACCATGCACATACGACATGCGCCGATCTCGTTGATATCCTTCAGGTAGCAGAGCGTCGGGATCGTGACGCTTGCTTCACGGGCGGCTTCCAGAATGGAAGTTCCCTTCGGAACTGCCACAGCCAAACCGTTGATTTTTACATTTACCATTTCACTCATGTTCCGGAAGCCTCCTTACTGCTTGCTGATTGCCTTCGGTCTGCACTGTGCCATGCAGGCGCCGCACTTCACGCACTTTTCCTGGTCGATCGCAAAGGATGCGAGCTTATGGTTCGGTGCAATGTAATCCGTTCTTTCGATCGCGGAAGCGGGGCACTGCTTTGCGCACATGCCGCAGCCGACGCACTTGTCCTTGTCGATGACATACTGAAGCAGCGACTTGCAGACGCCAGCCGGGCACTTCTTGTCAACGATATGTGCAAGGTACTCGTCACGGAAGAAGCGGAGCGTCGAGAGAACCGGATTCGGTGCTGTCTGACCCAGACCGCAGAGCGAGTTGGTTTTGACGTAGTAGCAGAGCTCTTCGAGCTTGTCCAGATCCTCCAGCGTACCGTTGCCGTTGGTGATCTTGTCGAGAATCTCATACATGCGCTTGGTACCGATGCGGCACGGTGTACACTTACCGCAGGATTCATCCATCGTGAACTGGAGGAAGAACTTTGCGATATCGACCATGCAGTTATCCTCATCGAGAACGATCAGACCGCCGGAGCCGATCATGCAGCCGATCTTTGCGAGGCTGTCGTAATCGACATTGACGTCATAGTGCTCGAACGGGATGCAGCCGCCGGAGGGGCCGCCGGCCTGCGCGGCCTTGAACTTCTTGCCGTTCGGGATGCCGCCGCCGATCTCCTCGATGATCTCGCGGAGCGTGGTGCCCATCGGGACTTCGACCAGACCGGTGTTCTTGATCTTGCCGCCGAGTGCAAAGACCTTGGTGCCCTTGGAGTTATCCTTGCCCATCGAGGCATACCACTTTGCGCCCTTCAGAATGATCTGCGGGACATTTGCGTAGGTCTCGACGTTATTGAGGATGGTCGGCTTCTGATACAGACCCTTTTCTGCCGGGAACGGCGGACGCGGACGCGGCTCGCCTCTGTTGCCCTCGATCGAGGTCATCAGTGCAGTTTCCTCGCCGCAGACGAACGCACCTGCACCCAGGCGGAGGTCGATGTCGAAGCGGAAGCCGGTGCCGAAGATATCGTCGCCCAGCATACCTGCTTCTCTTGCCTGCTTGATTGCGATGCGCAGTCTCTGAACAGCGATCGGATACTCTGCACGGACATAGATATAGCCCTGCGATGCACCGATTGCATAGCCGGCAATCGTCATTGCTTCGAGCACGACATGCGGGTCGCCCTCAAGCACGGAACGGTCCATGAATGCGCCGGGGTCGCCCTCGTCGGCGTTGCAGCAGACATACTTGATGTCCGCATCCGGAACGATATTGCGGGCGAGCTTCCATTTGGTGCCGGTCGGGAATCCGCCGCCGCCTCTGCCGCGCAGTCCGGAATCGGAGATCTCCTGAATGACCTCCTCCGGGGTCATTGAGGTCAGCACCTTATGCAGTGCCTCATAGCCCTTTCTGCCGATGTACTCATTGATATTCTCCGGGTCGATCAGGCCGCAGTTGCGGAGTGCGACACGGTGCTGCTTTGCATAGAATGTGGTCTCGTTCAGAGACTTGATCTCATCGGAGCCCTCGGTCACGGTCTCGTCATAGAGATACTTCTTGACGGGCTTGCCGCCGATGAGATGCTCGTCCACGATCTCCGTAATCATTTCCATTTTGACATGGGTGTAGAAAGCGCCTTCCGGATAGACAATCATGATCGGGCCGCGCTCGCACAGGCCGAAGCAGCCTGTCCGGACGACATAAACCTTCTGGTCAATGCCCTTTTCCTTGAGCTGTCTTTCCAGCTCATCCGCGATCTTCATGGAGCCGGACGAGGTACATCCTGTACCGCCGCACATCAGAACATGCTTCTCATACTTCGCGCCGCTGGTATCCTTGCCCAGACGCACCGCGATTTCCTTGCGCATTTCTTCCTTGATTGCAGCGAGGTCCTGCAAAGTTTTCATATTAAACCTCCTATTATGCTGTTCGTTCGGGATCAGTCAGCGTATTTTGCGAGGATTTCCTGAAGCTCCTCGGACTTGCCGGTCAGTCTGCCGTAAACATCATCGTTGATTGTGACAACCGGAGCCAGACCGCAGGCACCGACGCAGCGGCAGTCATCGAGCGAGAACTTGCCGTCCTGCGTGATCTCGCCGCTGTCGATGCCCAGCAGCTCCTCGAGCTTTTCCATGACCACACCGGAGCCCTTGACATAGCAGGCGGTTCCGAGGCAGACCGAGATGCGGTACTTGCCCTTGGGCGACATGGTGAACTGTGCATAGAAGGTTGCAACGCCGAACACTTTTTCCAGCGGAATATTCAGCTCCTCCGCGATCACGGTCTGCACCTCGAGCGGGAGATAGCCGTAGATTTCCTGCGCCTTCTGCATGATCGGCATGAGACATCCCGGATCATCCCGCAGTGCGTCGATCACGGCGCGGAGCTCCTGCTCCTGCTCTGCGGTTCCGGTAAAGGGGATAGTTGCGATTTTCTTTGCCATATGAATCGTTTCCTCCTTTTTTATAATTTGAGAATCGACTGATTTGGAATTTCCGGCAGGCACGGAAAAACCGGCATTGCCTGATTTTCACCCTGCCCGGGGGTGATTCTGACTGCAACGCCTTCGATACCTGCCGATATGAATCGGTATGCGTCTGAAAAACAGCATACGTACTCTTATGTATTCTACACCATATTGCAGAAAAAATCAAGGTCAAAAGTGCACAACAATTCAGACAGTTTTTCGTGCGTTTCCATGAATAACTCTGTGCTGATATGCAGTTTTCCGCCATTTGCCTGTGTTTTTCCGCGATTTGCGGCGATTTCGAGCCGTCCGCCCAGGGCGTACAACTGTACGAATCTCCTGCACTTTCCTATTTTTCGACACGACGGCAGAAATATTTTCGCTTTTCACAGAAAAATCGCGCTTTCTCTACATGCAGAGAGAATACAATAAAAGGAGCGCCGCGTACAGCCGCAGACAATCACGCTGCGGCTGCACGGCCATCAAAATGCATACAAATCAGCAAAAGAATCTGGAGGTCGAAATGGAACAACAATCTCGGTTTCTCCCCGAAGGGAGTCTGCTCGGTTCCCCGCAGAATACGGAGGCGCTCAGCTCTGAGGCCGCTCTGCGGGAGGCGATCCGCACCGGACAGCGTCTGGAAGCGCGCGTCCGCGTCTGCGACGGCAATCACAATCTGCATGTCGATCTGCCCTGCATGCAGGGATTGATTCCGCGCGCGGAGGGTGCGCTCGGTATTCAGGAGGGCGCTACGCGCGATATCGCCCTGATCTCGCGCGTCAATAAGCCGGTCTGCTTCTCTGTTCTGCGCATTGACCGCGATGCGAAGGGCGAGCCCGTTGCCGTGCTTTCGCGCCGCGCGCAGCAGGAGCAGTGCCGCGAGGGCTATATCAGCAGGCTGCGTCCGGGCGATGTCATTCCGGCGCGCGTCACGCATCTGGCACCCTTTGGCTGCTTTGTCGATATCGGCTGCGGTGTCCCCTCTCTCATCCCGATCGACGCGATCTCGGTCTCGCGGATCTCACATCCCTCCGACCGCTTTTTCGTCGGGCAGGAGATCCGCGTCATGGTCAAGGGCTTCGAGAACGGCCGCGTCCTGCTTACACACAAGGAGCTGCTCGGCACATGGGCGGAAAATGCCGCCTGCTTCTCGCCCGGCGAAACAGTCGCCGGTATCGTCCGCTCCGTCGAGGATTACGGCATTTTTATCGAGCTCTCCCCGAATCTCGCCGGCCTTGCCGATCTGCGCCCCGATGTCCATGCCGGTCAGCACGCGAGTGTGTATATCAAAAGCATCGTTCCGGAACGCATGAAGATTAAGCTGGCGATTGTCGATGTCTTTGACGATGCCTGCCCGCCTGCTCCGATCCGGTATTTCTTCCGCGGCAGCCATATGGACGAATGGGTCTATACGCCCCCGCAGGCCAAGCGCCGCATCGCCAGCCAGTTCGCTGCTGCCGGCGCGGAATAGAGGTGTTTCCGGCGGATTCAAAATGGGGGCTGCTACTGCGTCGGGAACATTGTTCCCAGACCCCGATATGATGTAAAAAGACGTTTTCGCATCATTGGGGATTGATCTGTCAGCAGCCCCATTATCAATCCATCGGAGATACCACTTTCTCTACAGACTGAAATTTGAGCGGAGGAATACAGGCGCTCTGCATGATATGCCTTGATTTGACTTCCTGCTGCTGAAATCAGTTTTCATACGTTCTTTTCATCCTCGGGATCGGGGGTGAAAACCCAGAGGGACAGGAGGAAGCGCTCACTGCGTTCGCTGATTCCCCCTATCCCCCTAGGACGGAGCCCGTCTGGCAGTTTTCGCCCCCGAACCCCCGCTTTCCTGACCCCTTGACCCCCTAAGTTCCGCAGAATTATTGTTATGCGCTTTTACTGCGTTTGTTGCAGTTATCGCAAAACGAAAACGCCGCAGATTTGCGCATGCTCCCGATTGTTATTTTGCAGGGGAGTATGGCGTAAATTGCGGCGCACTCCTGTATCGTTCGGAAAGATTGTCGGATAAAAGATTCAGCGAGAATGACAACGTGCCCATCAACTTATTTCTTCAGCATCCGCATGGCGTTCAGTACCGCCAGAATCGCGACGCCGACATCGCCGAACACCGCTGCCCACATTCCCGCCAGACCCAGTGCCCCAAGCGTCAGCAGCACTGCCTTGACTCCAAGTGCGAATATCAGATTTTCTGTCACAATGCGGCGCGTTTTCTTCGCGACTGCCCGCGCTGCCGTCAGCCTCGTAAGCTCATCTGTCATCAGTACAACATCCGCCGCCTCAATCGCTGCGTCTGAGCCAAGCGCCCCCATCGCAATACCGAGATCGGCACGCGCCAGCACCGGCGCATCGTTGATGCCGTCGCCGACAAACGCGAGCTTTTCACCCGCCGGCTTCCCTTTCAGCATTTCCTCCAGCCGTTCGAGCTTCTCACCCGGAAGCAGCTCCGCTGCATATCCGTCAAGCTGCAAATCCTTCGCAACGGCCTCCGCGATCACTCTATCATCACCCGTCAGCATCGTCATCCTCCGGATGCCGCCCGCCCGCAGCGCGCGAAGCGCCTCTCTGCTGTCCTTTTTGCAGGCATCCGCAATCAGAATACAGCCCGCAAAATGCCCGTCCTCGGCGACATATACCTTTGTGCCGGGCTTTTCACATGCCGCATAGGCGATGCCGTGACGCTCCATGAGCTTGGCACTGCCCGCGAGCAGATGTCTGCCGGCACTGACCGCTTCAATGCCGTATCCCGGCAGCTCGTCAAGCTCCTCACAGATTTCCCCTGCTGCTCCGCCGTTTGCCGCAAGCACTGACTGTGCGATCGGATGATTCGAGCCCTGCTCGCAGACCGCCGCCAGCTTCAGCAGCTCCGCTTCGTCATAGCCCGGTGCCGGAAACAGCGACGTCACATGAAATACACCCTCTGTCAGCGTGCCGGTCTTGTCAAACACGATTTCCGTGACCCGGTTCAGCGCTTCCAGATAATTGCTGCCCTTGATTAGCACGCCCTGCTTCGAGGCCGCCCCGATGCCGCCGAAATATGTCAGCGGAATCGAAATGACCAGCGCACAGGGGCAGGATACAATCAGAAATACAAACGCTCTGTGAATCCAGTCTGACCAGATGCCCCCGCATGCCAGCGGCGGAATCAGCGCAAGCAGCAGCGCCGCGATGACAACAACGGGCGTATAATATCGCGCAAACGTCGTTATGAAATTCTCGGCCGGCGCCTTTCGCGCAGCAGCACTCTCGACCATGCCGATGACCTTTGAGGCGGTCGATTCGCCGAACGGCTTTGTGACCTCCAGCGTCAGTGTGCCGGAGCAGTTGATGCAGCCCGAAAGCGCTGCATCGCCGATGCCGATGCGCCGCGGAACGGATTCGCCGGTCAGTGCGCTTGTGTCAAGCATCGACTCGCCGGCAATTACGGTGCCGTCCAGCGGAATGCGCTCTCCGGGCTTGACGACGATCTCATCCGTGACCGCGACCTCTCCGCAGGGGACGACCCGCAGTTCCCCGTTTTCCAGCAGATTCGCTGTATCCGGGCAGATCTCCATAAGAGCGGAGATCGAATGCCGCGAACGCTGCACAGCCATGGACTGAAACCACTCTCCGATTTGATAAAGCAGCATGACGGCGGCTGCCTCCGGGAATTCCCGCATTGCAATCGCACCGACCGTCGATACACTCATCAGGAAATGCTCATCAAATACGCGCCCGTGCACGATGTTTTTCAGCGCGTGCAGCACGACATCCCAGCCCAGCAGCGCATAGGTCAGCAGCATCAGCCCGTCAGAGACATATGCAGGCACCCCGCTCACAATCCGCGAAATCAGCAGTGCGGCGAAAAACATCACCGTGCCCGCTATGATGCGGATGAGCATACTGCGGTTCGCACCCTCACTGTGACTGTGCGCATGACCGTGTGCATGTTCATGCGCATGCTCGTGTTCATGTTCGTGCCCGTGCGCATGCTCGTGTCCGTGACAATGCCCGTCACAGTGCGCATGTGCATGCGGTGCCGCTGCATGCCCTGTGTGCGGCATGACATCCACATCCGGCTCATGCTTATGCACGATCGCCGTGATATCCCGCTCCAACGCCTCATGATGCTCCGTGCTGTCCGTGTGAACCGTCAGCGTTTGCTGCATCAGATTCACCGCCGCTGCCTTCACGATGCCCAGTGCGCCGACCTCGTGCTCGATTTTTGCAGCACAGTTCGGGCAGTCAAGCCCTTTGAGTGTATAGATCAGTTCCATATCAGCCTCCTGTTGTTTTACAGTTGAGCATTTATTCAACAATATGTTCGGTAAAATGCCCGGCACCGTTTCTGAGCCGGGCGGTTTTGCTTGCTTTTCGTTATTCGGAAATGTGCTCATAGCCCATGTCAAGTATCTTTTTCACATGATCGTCTGCAAGCGCGTAATACACGTTCTGCCCCTCCCTGCGGTATTTGACAAGCCTTGCAATCCGCAGTGACTTGAGCTGATGCGAAATCGCGGATTTGGTCACGCCCAGCAGCGCGGCCAGATCGCAGACGCACATTTCATGCTGCTCCAACGCATGAAGAAGCTGCACGCGCGTTGCATCGCCGAACAGCTTGAACAGTGTCGCAAGCTCGATATAGGTCTCTCTGCCGCAGAGCTGCTGCCGCACGGCCGACACGATCTCCTCATGGATAATATCGCAGTCGCACAGGGTTTTTTCCGGTTTTTCTTCTGCCATTTTGCGCCTCCTTGGTTGAGCAGTTGTTCAACTGTTGATATTATATCACATTTTCTGCCGGATGTCAAGGGGTTTTTTGAAAATAGAAGCAGATGATCGGGTTTTTATCGTCAGTGAATTTGCAGGAGAAGCACACCCAATCAAAACGGTATAAACATACCGCTTACTTCTCCCCGCAAATCGGGGGTGACAACCCAGAGGGACAGGGGGAAGCACTCACTGCGTTCGCTTATTTCCCCTATCCCCCTAGGTTTTCGCCCCCGACCCCCGCTTTAGCAAATCGCCAGCGCGGGCTCCGCGCCTTGCACTATTCAATTATTTCCAGTACATCGTTCGCCGTCAGCCACTTCATGAACGTGAAACGCGCCTCATCCCGGCACTCCGGCTTTACCATGTAGTACATATAATGCTCCATCAGATTGAGCGTATTCGCTGTCCGTCCTTCTATCTTGAACTGCTCAAATCCCATCGGGATATATGTGTTCCAGATCTCATCAGGCGAAATATGATTCTTCAGCCCCTTGATCTCAAACAGGCTTCTCCCTGCACACGGGCATGCGTCAAAACGGAGAACCTCCGGATTCTTCGCCTTGAATTCCTCATACGGGAACGGTGCGTCGCGGTATTTTTTGACATGCTCCGCATAGGCAATCTGCTGAAGACCAATCATTCTGTAATGCTCGGTGCGCGTCGGACAGCCCGGATTGCAGCACGCATTGACCAGCAGCTCGCATTTCTTTTTATCCGGTATTTTGCGGAGCGTGTCAAAATCATGGTTCAGGTCATAGTCGATAACAACAATATGGTAATCCTTTTCAACTTCACCGCAGAGCTGCTCCGCATCGGTGATGCGCTTGCAGGTCGAGCTCGTGATCTTATAGCGCGGGTAATTCTTCCGGATGTATTCCTCCAGCAGCGGTGACAGCACGATCACTTCATTCAGGCCGTTGTCGGCAAGATGCATGATCGTATTGCAGAAATCATCATTCAGATGCTTCTTTTCCAGCATCGGATTGGTGAACGTGAAGCGCAGCGGGATTCCCTTGCTGTTGAATGTCTGAATCACCGATTTGATGAAATTCTTGTTGCAGGTGCCTCCCTGCGTCCGGCCGCCGTTCCACATGGACGGCGGAAATACGCCGTAAAACGATGCGATCTCGACGCCCTCCCGGAAAAATTCAGGATGCCGCTCAAGCAGCTCCGCAAACACAATATTGAATTTGAAATGTCCTGCGAAATCAGGAAGATGAAAACGTGCCTTCATCAGAATCATCCCTCCTTTATCCGTTTTTTCTGCGGAACTGTCCGGGGGTGACGCCCGTTACCTTCTGGAACTGCCGCAGGAAATAATTGTAATCCTCATAGCCGCACTGCTCCGCTACGCTCGCTATGCTCATGACCGTATCCGAGAGCAGGTGCGAGGCATAACAGATGCGCGCGCTGATCGCGTCCTGATGAAAGCTGACGCCGAAGCAGCTCTTGTAGATCTGTCGGAAATAACCCGCACTGAACGCATGCTGCCGGCAGACCTCGTCCATCGAAAGATCAATCTCCCGGTAAAGCCGGTTCCGGACCGCAAACAGCGCCGCTGCATGCGGATGACTTTTCTGGCGCATCAGCATTTCCGTTTCCGTATCGAGCTTCTCCCGCAGAATCGCAATGCCGTCCGTTACGGACGCCGCCGGAAGCTGCGCCGTCACGCAGATCACCGATTCCATGCCGTCCGAAACGGTCAGGTTCGTGCGTGCAATAATGCTCGACAGCAGCTTCTGCCGGAAAAACCGGCAGTCATCCTCTCCGCGGCACGGAATATCCGCGGCCATAAAGGTATGCGCATCGAGGCGGCCGAGCACCGTACTCTGCGGCACGGCCTCGCGCAGAATCTCTGACACAAGCTGCACCCGTTCAATCTGCTTCTGCTGTGCGGAGGGGCTGACCTCGCTTTGCAGAACGTCTGTCCGCAGGGCAAGTCCCCAGACAAGCTGCTCTGTTTCGGAAAGCCGCGCCCGGACTGCCGATTCATAGCCGCGCGGATTGTAAAAACCGGTCAGGGAATCATGCTGATCGGAGAGATTCTGACAGTGCAACAGATAGCGGATATCATTTTTCATGCAAAGGAATTCAAGGCCGTTCGAGATCGACTTCATCCAGTTGCGGAAAATATCGTCATAGGTATCGGGGCCGTGGTATTCCAGCACATAATAGCCGAAAAAATGCTTCTGAAAGAAAATCGGCAGATAATAATGCACGGAATCCTCCGGCGACCGCGCAAACAGCGCCTGAAAATCATGCTTGCGGCATGTGATTGCCGACTGTCCGGCATTCCACGGCATCACGCTCCGGCAGGTCAGGATATCATCCGGTTTTTCCGCACCGGTATCATACCAGTTTTCGCAGAGGCAGAGATACATATTCTGCACCCAGCGGACAAGGAACTGATGCTCGCCCAGTACGCCGATAAAATCCTCCAGCGTGCTGCAAACTGTAAGCTGCTGCTCCACTGTTGCAAGCACATTCCATTTTTCATACTGCTGTTTGACCCGCAGCGCCTCCAGCTCGGCATGAAGCTGCACCGGATCTGTGCCGCAGCCGCACGAATCGCCCGGCACATGGATGCCTCTCGGCGCAGTAAACGCGGGCGGCTCGACCCCGTTTGCAACACTGTCGATGATCTCGACAGCGCTGATGCCCAGCTCAATGCGTGCCCGCTGATAGGTCGAGAGCATCGGCGAATAATAGATCCGCTCGTAAATATACTCATAGCCCATAATCAGGACATCCTCCGGCACGCGGATGCCGGCACCCAGAAACTTGTCCAGCAGGCCGTAGGCCATGTGGTCACTGGTGCAGAGAATCGCATCCGGAAGCGGGAGCTCTCCGCTGATATAGCGGGCGGCGAGCTTCTCACCGGAGGTCATCCAGAAATCGCCGTAATACACCCGTTCGGGATCGAACGCGATGCCCCGGCGCTCCAGTGCCGCACGGTAGCCGTTCACGCGGCGCTCTGCCGCCGGATTGCCCTCGAAGCCGGTGAGCAGGTCGATCTTTTCACAGTGATGCACCTGTATCAGATGCTCGGTGAGCTCCTCGATATCCCGTGCGTCGTCCGAATCAATAAACCGCACATTCGGAAAATCTATTTCCTCCACGTACATGCCGATCGCACACACGGGGATATCCTGCCGCTTTGCAAGCATGCCGCGGATAAGCTCACGCAGCTTTTCATTGATGATCGACTCCTCGATCAGCACCAGCCCGCAGAGATCCTGCGAGAACATCAGCTCATATATGCGGTTTTCAAGCGCTAAATCACTATTGTAGTCATAAGAATTGTACAGATTGGAAAACACAACGACCTTGCGGCCGATCTCCTGCGCCTTCCGGATGATGCCCTTCATGATCTGCCGCTGCTCAATGCTGTTGACCTCAGCGGCGATGACGCCGATCATCCCTTTCGCTTTCTCGGGCCGAACCATGCGCGTCCCCCCCTTTGTGCATGCCGGTCTCGGTTTCTGTTTCTATTATAATATCAAATCTTCAGATTGTCAAGTGAATCTACAGATTTTGAAGCACTCATAATCAACCGGATATCTTTGCACAATACAAATTCAGATCGTTATAGAACATCCTGTCAGTTCAACATTGCAAAAATACCCCGGCCGCACCGGCAGACTTGCATCCTGCCGATATGACCGGGGTGTTTTTTTTCTTCAGCGGCTTTGTGTATAGGCGTCGATGCGCTCGAAGCCGTCGAGCAGCATGTCTCTGTGCCGGAAGGCTCGCTCCGTTCCGCGTGCAACACAGGTCAGCGGATCACGCGCCGTGCGGCAGGGTACGCCGAGCATGCGCGTCAGATATTGCTCCAGTCCGCCGAGCAGCGCGCCGCCGCCCGTCAGCAGGATGCCGTTCCGGCAGATGTCCCCGACCAGCTCCGGCGGGGTCTCCTCCAGCACGCGCCGGATCGTTTCCACGACCGTATTGATATCATCCTCCAGCGCCTCCGAAATCTCGGCCTCGCTCAGATCAACCTGATCGGGCAGCCCGCGCGAAATATTCCGCCCCTTGACCGGCGCAATGATATCGTCGGAGGGATTGTAAAGATTACAAAGATTCTTTTTCGCCTTTTCCGCCGAATTCTCGCCCAGCAAAACCTGATACTTGTTCTGCACATAGCGGATGATCGACTGATCGAAGCGGCGGCCGGCTATCTTCAGCGAGCGCGCCGTGACAATTCCGTTCATCGACACGACCGCGATATCCGTCGTGCCGCCGCCGATATCGACAACCATGTGCCCGACCGGCTTGTTAATCGAAATGCCCGCGCCGAGCAGTGCCGCGAGCGGCTCCTGAATCAGATGCACCTTGCGCGAGCCCGTGCTCATGGCTGCATCGAGAATCGCACGCTTCTCAACATCCGTAATCAGCGAGGGAATGCATATGACAATGCGCGGCTTCATGACGCGGACGCCCGCCGCTGCATCAATCAGCTCCCGCATCAATGCCTGCGTCAGAATGTCATCCGAAATGACACCGTCCTGAAGCGGGTGTACGACGGCGATGTAGGACGGGGAGCGCCCCTCCATGCGGTATGCCTCCGTTCCGACTGCGACCACGCGCTCCGTGCGCCGGTCGAACGCGATCACGGAAGGCTCGTTCAGTACAACGCCCTTTCTGCGGCGCGTGATGATAATATTCGCCGTACCAAGATCAATTCCGATATCCATTTTGCTCCTGACCTTTCTTTGTCTGCGGTTTCTTATTTCTCTATTGTGATTTCCATTTCGGTGAATTTCGAGCGGCTGACGGAAAAACCGAGCTTTTCATAGATCGGGCGGCCCATATCGCTCGCCGAAAGCGTCACCAGATCAAGCCCGAGCCGCTTTGCCTCTGCAAGAAGCTGCTGCATGATGCGCGTCGCACAGCCCTGCCCGCGATAGGCCGGCTCGGTATATACGCCGAGCACAAGCCCCGACTTCCCGCCCGGAAAATGCGGGTTTGCCGGCTTTTCCTGACAGCAGAGGATCGCACAGGCACAGAGCCCCTCCCCATCCGCCTTCTCGGCGGCAAAGCAATAGCAATCGCGGCCTAAATGCGCTGCAAAATACTGCGGAAGCTGTGCGCGGATCGCATTAAGCTGCGCATCGGGCAGTGCTCCGAACTCTTCTTCAAAATAAGCAAGCCGCAGCCGGACAAGCTCCGGTATATCGTATTCGGCCGCACATCTGACTGAAATCATAAGCCCTCCTGACGGTTCATCAGAAATCATTTTTTATTATAGCACAGATTTTGATTTTTCACAAGGGGGATTTTGCAGAAAGGCAAGGCTGTCCCGCGAGCAACGGAATGCCGCATGCGATTCCGTATCATTCAAAAGACACATCCGTGAAGACCGTCACGCGGGAACCGTCGGCGGCCAGATGCACGGTGCCGTCTAAATCGGTGCGGTATACATTGCAGCCCGCCGCACGCAGCCGCGCAAGACATGCCGGCGCGGGATGCCCGTAATCATTCGGTGCGCCGACGGAAATCACCGCAAACTGCGGCGCCGCTGCCGCAAGAAAGGCCTCCGTGCCCGATGTGCTGCTGCCGTGATGCGAAACCTTCAGTACGGTTACAGGTTCGATCAGCCCCGCTGACAGCATTGCAGCCTCGCCCTCTGCCCCCAGATCGCCCGCGCAGAAAAATGAGAAGCCGCCGAATGTCACACGGCAGCCCAGCGAGCAGTCGTTCAGGTCGGTAAAGCCGCTGTTGTCCGTACAGAGCAGCTCGATCTCCGCTCCTCCGAGGGGCAGCTTCTCCCGGCACTGCGCATGCCGCACGGGTATGCCCTGCTGCTCAGCGGTCTCCAGTGCGTGAAGATATGACGGAACCGTCGGGGTCAGCGCCGCAGGAAAATCCGGCAGAATCAGCATGCCGGCCGGTACACGCCGCAGAACAGTCTGCATGCCGCCGATGTGATCTGCGTGCGGGTGCGAATTGACCGCGTAATCCAGATGCGTAATGCCCAGCGAATGCATCGCCGAAACAACACGCCCGCCCTGTGTATAATCTCCGGCGTCAATCAGCGCCGCATGTCCCTGACATTCCAGCAGAACCGCGTCCCCCTGTCCGACATCCAGCACATAAATATTCAGCGCATCCGGCACGCATGCCGCTTCGCCTGCACGGCGCGGCCGGCTGCGGAAATACAGCAGAAGCCCCAGCGCGGTCATCACCGTGAGCAGCACCGCCGCCGGAAGCGCCCGATGCAGAACACGGCGGAACCGCTCCCGCGCCGCTTTTCGGCGGTGCTTCCGCTCAATTTCCCGCACTCTGCGTTCGATCTGCTGTTCCTTCCTCCGCATTGCGCAATGCTCCTCCGTCCTCAGTTTTCGATGCCCCATGACAACGCAGGGCCGCCAAAATAGATGAACCCTTCCCGCGCACTGCGGCATAATACCTTTCTCACGCGAATTCCGTGCCGTCGGCACAGAGAATCGCCGTCCGCTCGGCATGCAGCATGCCCGTCCGGATATCCGGCGCGCGCTCCGGCAGGCTGCTCACAAACGCATCCGTCAGCAGGCCGGGGTTTACGTTGACCGCCGTGCCCGCAGGCATCCGCAGCTTCAGCCAGATGCCGTCCGCAAGCGTCTGCGTCATGAGAATCTGCGCCTGTGCCTTGACATCAACCTGCGCTGTGCCGCGCTTGGTCTTTTTCTCAACAAGTATTTCATCCTGTGCGATAAAGCTGTCCCATGCCGCACGCAGCCCCTCCGCAGAGGTGCCTTCGGCGCAGTCCAAAGCAATCGCGTATTCTGCAAAGGCAATGTCCGTATGCTTGCGGATCGGCTGCGCAACCCGTTTGATCTGCAAATCAGGCGGCAGCACGCGGTTCAGGCGCTGCATCGCCTCCTGCATGGACATCTCGCCGTCAATGCGGAAATCCATGCACTCGCACCCGCTTTCATAGCCCAGAGACAATGCCAGCGGAAACATCAGATATGCATGCGGGTTGAAGCCCTCGGTATACCAGATCGGCACGCCGGCACGCTTGAATGCCCGCTGCATGCAGCGCATCAGGTCGAGGTGGGAGATATACTTTGCGCGTCTGCGCTTTTCAAAGGTCGCTCTGACGGGTACCATGTTCCGTTCCTTTCTCAGCGCTGCTGCTCGTATTCGCTGCGCAGAATCGAGAAATACAGCCGCCCCACATATTCGCCGTCCATGCAGAAGTAATCCCGCAGCGTTCCCTCATACGTAAAGCCGCATTTTTCGATCACCCGCTTGGAGGGCACATTGATCGTTTTTGTGCAGATCTGCACCTTATGCAGATTGATTTTGTCAAAGCCGAATGCGATCACCGCCTTTGTCGCTTCGGTCGCATAGCCTTTGCACTGAAACGCTCTGCCGATGCAGTATTCGATCTCGGCGAAATGGTTTTTGCTGTCTACCAGAAAATAGGCGATCTGTCCGATGCATTCGCCGGACTCCTTTTCGATCACTGCCCAGCGGTAATAATCATCCTTTTCATAGGAACCGATGTATTTGTCGAGCAGCCCCTTGACCGCTTCGGTCGTTTCGTAGACCGGCTCGGAATACATGCGCTGCACCTGCGCGTCACCCGCCCAGTTCTTCAGCATATCGGCATTGTCGGAATAGGCAAAGCGGCGCAGAATCAGGCGCTCTGTTTCAATGGTCTGTGTTCCGTTATGTGTCAGCATCATATTTCACCCTTTTCAGCGTTTTTCCTGATATGCATAGCCGAAATGAATCGGCGGCGCCGTCACGGAGACATATATGAACTCCGTATCGCCGTCATTCAGCAGGCCGTGAACGTCTTTGTCTGCAAAGCGCACGACGTCGCCCGCCGCAAACGGCTTCTCCTGTTCGTCTGCAAGCAGCAGCCTTCCCGTGCCTTTGAGCGCATACCAGATCTGCTCGGAGGCTTCGTGGATATGTCTGGGCTGGCTTGCGCCGGGCTCCAGATGCACCTCCGTAATCGTGACCCGTTTGCTTTCGGAGTTTTCCGGATTCAGAAGCTGACGGGATACCACACCCGGATTCGCCAGCTCTTTGATTGCATTGCCGCTGATAAATTCCATGACTGTTTTCTCCTTTTTGAAATCAGGCTCAGAAGCAGGGGCGGTGCGTGATCTTCGTCACGCCGCAGCCTGCACATTTCGCCCGGCAGTGCGGTGTGACCTGCGCCTGCTTCGCCTTTTCGTTTTCCTTTATCAAAAATGACTTTTCTACGTAATAATCAATGTGATCCCACGGGAACACCTCATCGTAGGAGCGAGCCCGGTTCGCGTAGAATTCCACATTCAGACCGGCAGCCGAAAACGCCTCCAGCCAGAGATCATACCGGAAATGCTCCGACCATGCGTCAAATACGCAGCCGCGCTGCCATGCACCGTATATGACCGCACAAAGCCGGCGGTCGCCTCTTGCAAGCACAGCCTCCAGAATGCTGGAATCGGGGAAATGCCAGCTTGCCCGGATGCGCTTGTGACCCGAAACCGCCTCCTCCAGTATCTTCTGCTTGTGCGCGATCATTTCACGGGTGTCCTGCGGGTGAAACTCGAACGGCGTAAACGGCTTCGGTACAAAGGTCGCAACAGAGCACGAAATCTGCACCGGCCTGCCCTTCGGCCGGCGCTCCGATTCATAAAACATATCGACTACCCGCTGCGCCAGCTCAATAATACCGCGGATATCGTCATCCGTTTCGGTCGGCAGTCCCATCATAAAATACAGCTTCACAGACGTCTGCCCCGCATCAAACGCGATCTTGCAGGTGCGCATCAGCTCTTCCTCGGTGACGTTTTTGTTGATGACGTCGCGGAGCCGCTGCGTACCGGCCTCCGGTGCAAAGGTCAGGCCGCTGCTCCGGACGCGCCGCAGCCGGTTCATCAGTCCCGTACTGAAATTGTCTACGCGCAGGGACGGCAGGCTGAGATTGATGTGCGCATCCTCCGTAAAGGTCAGCAGCCCGTCCATCATTTCCTCAATGCGGGAGTGATCGGATGTGGAAAGAGAGCACAGTGACAGCTCGTCATAGCCGGTGTTTTCAATGAGCGTGCGCGCCTGCCTGCAAATGACCTCCGGCGTTTTCTCGCGGAACGGCCGGTAGAGAAATCCCGCCTGACAGAACCGGCAGCCGCGGATGCAGCCCCGCAGCACCTCCGTCACGGCGCGGTCGTGAACAATCTCCGAAAACGGTACGACAAAATCCTCCGGCACCTCGGCTTTGTCCATATCATCAATGATGCGCTTGCGCACAACCGAAGGTATGCCCGGCTCCGGCGTGACCGCCCTGACTGTGCCGTCCCCGTTGTATGTGACCTCGTACAGCGACGGCACATAGACACCCTCGATCTGTGCGGCCGCACGCAGAAATTCCGTGCGGGACGCGCCTGCATCGCGCATTCTGACATATAAATCCATGACCTCAAGATCGAGCTCCTCGCCCTCGCCCATGAAAAACAGGTCGATGAAATCCGCGATCGGCTCCGGATTGCACGCGCAGGAGCCCCCCGCACAGACAATCGGTGCAATCGCCTCGCCGCGGTCCTTCTGCCAGACCGGAACACCTGCCAGATCCAGCATGTTCAGAATATTCGTATAGCACAGCTCGTAGCCGAGCGTGAAGCCGATGAAATCAAAATCTTTGATCGGCTCCAGACTTTCGAGCGCATACAGCGGCAGACCGTTCGCCCGCATCAGCGCCTCAAAATCGGTGTCGGGCGCAAAAACCCGCTCGCACCAGTATTCCGGGCGGTTGTTGATGCAGGTGTACAGAATTTTCATGCCGAGATTGCTCATGCCGACATCGTAGCGGTCGGGAAAACAGAAGGCAAACCGCGCCTTGAGCTGCGATTTGTCCTTCATCACACTGCCCATTTCGCCGCCGATATACCGTGCGGGCTTCTGTACCTGAAGCAGCAGCGGTTCGATTTTTTCAAAGAGGCTCATAAATCTATCTCCGTTAATCGTATGTACATTCCTGTATGCGGGTGCGGCAGACTGCACCGCCGTCCCTCCCCGCTTACAGTATACACCATTCCGGCGAAAAAGTAAAGCAGTTTTCCCCGCCGGTGCAGTCTTCCGCCCTGTCAGCGCATATACCGCAGGGCAAGCGCGTCCCAGTCAAGGGCGGAGAGCTTTGCCGCTGCCCGCGTAATTGTTTCGCGGCTTCCGAAGGATGAAAACCGCACCCAGCCCTCGCCGCATTCGCCGAAGCCCACCCCCGGTGAGGCTGCAATGCCGCAGCGCGTCAGCAGCCCGTCAAAGCAGTCCCATGACCTCATGCCGTAGGGGCATTCCATCCACACGTAGGGCGCATGCACGCCGCCGGTTGTGAACATTCCGCTGCGGGTCAGCGCGTGCCGGATCAGATCGGCATTTTCCATATAATACTGCACATCGGCACGCACCTGCCGCCGGCCCTCCGGCGTAAATACGGCCGCTGCGCCGCGCTGTACGATATAGGATGTGCCGTTGTATTTCGTAGACTGCCGCCGCATCCACAGCCTGTAAAGCGGCTGCGTGCCCTGCTTCAGCGCCCGCGGAACAATTACCCAACTGCACCGGACACCTGTGAAGCCCGCCATTTTCGAGAAGGAATTGATCTCGATTGCACAGGTTTCCGCTCCGGCAATCTCAAAAATGCTGCGGGGCAGTGCCGCACTGCGGATATACGCTTCATAGGCGGCATCATAAATAATGCAGGCATGATGCGCATGCGCGTACTCGACCCACGCCTGAAGCTGGGCGCGGGAATACACCGCACCGGTCGGATTGTTCGGGGAGCACAGGTAGATAAGGTCAGCGTGTACGCGGTCATCCGGCATCGGGAGAAAGCCGTTTTCCCGCGTGCCGACCGAAAACAGGATGCACCGCCCTGCCATCACGCTGGTATCATAAAACACCGGATAAACCGGATTCGGCAGCAAAACGGTACTTTCCGGCGCAAAAAGATCACAGAGGCTCGCAAGATCGCTTTTCGCGCCGTCGCTGACAAAAATATCCTCCGGCTCTGCGCTGACATTGAAGCTGCGGTAATAATCCGCAATCGCCCTGCGGAGAAACAGCTCGCCCTGCACATCGCCGTAGCCGTGAAAGCTCTCTGCCCGGCGCATCTCCTGCGCGGCTGCGGACATCGCATCGCAGACTGCCGGCGCGAGCGGCCGCGTGACATCGTTGATGCCGAGCGGCAGCAGCTCCGCCTCCGGGTTTGCATCGCGGAATTTCCGCACGCGCGCCGCTATCTCGGCAAACAGATAATTCTGCTCCAGCTTCAGCAGGTTTTCATTGAGCTGCATCTGCTCCTCTCCCCCTTTCACAAAAACTGCCGCCCTGAGGCGGCAGTTTCATTGTTTTATCAGTTCTTCGGCGGGTCGGGCTGCTTCAGATATTTCGACGGATTCTTCTTCTTCTTCTCCTCATACATCCGGTTATCTGCGACGGTAATGAGCTGGAAGATCGAGCTGTCCTTCGGCGGCACCGTAATGCATGCGCCGAGGCTGACGCTCAGCTCATACGGCAGATCGGAATTCCGGTTGCAGATTTCCAGCGCCTTGTTGATGCGGCCGCGCAGCGCATCTGCCGCCGCCTCCGAATAATCTGCACCGAAAATGAAAAATTCATCTCCGCCGAACCGGCAGGCGATTTCTCCGCGCAGGCAGCTTTCCTGAAGGATCGCGGCGATGCTGCGGATCGCGTGGTCGCCGGCCTTATGGCCGAAATTATCATTGATATGCTTCAGGCCGTCCATATCCGCAAACATGACCATGACCTGTCTGTGCTCTACGGCACAGGCATCGAATAAGGCCTGCGAACTGCGCTTGAAGCCGTTGCGGTTATATATACCGGTCAGCGAGTCGATCGCGTACAGCTTATCGAGCTCCTGTACGATCTCGTCAAGGCAGAGCAGCTTGCGGAAGTTTTCCAGCGTATTGCTGATATTGATGCTCCACGAATGGAACAGTGCGCTTGCCATCGGGAAATCTGAATTGACAATCGCGAAGAAGCCGAGGCAGCGCTCCCGGAAATGCAGCGGAACAAAGAACATATTGCGGTTCCGCTCCGAATCCGTCCGCAGGCGCGGAAGAATGCGGTCTGAGGTGAAACCGCTTTCGCCGTGGAATTCGCCGTCAAAATACGAAAGCGGCATTATCATGCGCTGCGAATACCCGTGAACGGTATACGTATCGGCGGGGAGTGCGCCGGTATAGCCGACCTCCTCCTGAATCTGCTTCATATGCCAGTTATCGTTGAGGCAGAGATAAAACTCCTCACATTTCGTCTTGCGCACAAACTGCTTGAGCGTGTCGATATATTCGTCAAAGGAATCGCACTCGACGAGCGAGCAGGCCATCTGGTCATGGCGCGATATATCGCGGAGCAGATTTTCCTGAAGCTGATACGTGCGCTTTTTATATACGGTGATATCCTCCGGGTCGCTGACCTGACAGCCGCAGCTTTCGGAGAAGATCGGCACGGCGCTGAGCTCCTGCACGCGCTCCGGTTTTTCGCCTGCAATGCAGCGGATAATCAGCTCGCATGCCAGTGCGCCGGACTGCATCAGCGGACGCTCGATCGTCGTCAGCGCCGGAGAAAAATGTCTTGCGTTATAGATATTGTCGAAGCCGGAAACAAGGATATCCTCCGGGCAGCGGATGCCGTTTTCCTCCAGTGTCAGCACGGCGGAAATCGCCATTGCGTCATTGGCGCAGACAATCGCCTCCGGGAAGGGCAGGTCGGAGCTGAGGAACGATTCAACTGCCCTGCGGCCGTCCTTGGCGCGGAACGTGCCGTGATAGACGCGATCCGGCTCAATCGGGATATCGTGCTCCCGCAGCACCTTCTGGAATGCCGCGAGGCGCTCCGTGCTTTCGGAGTTGGTATCCGGGCCGGAGATGAAATTCAGCCGCTTGATATGATGCTGTTCGATCAGATGTCTGGTGATCTGTTCCATTGCGGCGGCATTCCGGATTCCGATATAGTACAGATCGCCGAGGTCACGGTCGATGCTGACGGCGGGTATGCCGGCTGCGCGGATCCGCTCATAGAGCGCATCGCCGAGGTCGGCAGAAAATGTATTGGACAGCAGAACCACGCCGTCGAACAGTGAAAAATTCGGCAGCTCAAAGATATTATATTCGCCCTGATCGTATTTGGGGTTCGCGAGAATCCCCCCGAATGCGATAAAATGCGCGATATTGACATGATGCTGTGCCGCATAGCGGTGAATCCCTTTCAGGATTGACTGCTGGTATTCTTCATCAATTCCGGATGCGATCACGGCGATCGTGAAGCTGTTGTTGGGCATAGGTTCACCTCGTTTTATGATCTGCCGCAGGTGTACAGAACACGCAGCATATCGCATAGTACATAGTATACGGATATATTTTATCATATGAACGGAAATTTGTCAAGTTCTTTGGCGCGTTCTTCCGGTTTTCGGCATTCTCACGGATTCTGCTGCACGCATTTGTGCAATCTCACCAAGCAAAACGCAGAATATGTCTGTACATGTTGATAAAGTTGTGTTCAAAGATGCACAAGGAAGAAGTGATAAATACACAGTCAATATGACAATCCTGCATTGCGCCGTGCCGCAGAATATGCTATAATGAACTTGCAGATGAGGAAACCCTCACCGTTGCATGAAAAAAAGGTGTAGCATCCCGGATGATTCATCAGCGCCCCCTCTGCCGATGAAACCCTCTCCTTGATCCGCCGTGCTGCATTGAACCGGGCAAGATGCCGGTACACATCTGCCCGCTCAGAAAATCATCGCCCCCGTGCGGTGATTTTTTCTGTCCGAATCAAACAGTAAGCCGCTGTTCCCGCGCCGGAAACAGCGGCTTTTCGTTTGTCGGAAAAGGTATCGCTTCGCGATGATCTGCTGTGAGGACGGGGCCTCATTATCACAGTCCGTCACATCTTATTTCTGCGGCACGAGCTTGGCCTTGCCGCCCATGTAAGGACGCAGCACCTCCGGAATATTCACCGAGCCGTCTGCCTGATAGTGATTCTCCAGCAGTGCGATCAGCATTCTCGGCGGTGCAACGACCGTATTATTCAGCGTGTGGACAAGATATGTGCCGTTTTCGCCCTTCGTGCGGATCTTCAGGCGGCGTGCCTGTGCATCGCCGAGATTCGAGCAGGAGCAGACCTCAAAATACTTCTGCTGACGCGGGCTCCATGCCTCAATATCGCAGGACTTTACCTTCAGATTTGCAAGATCGCCCGAACAGCACTCAAGCTGCCGCACCGGAATCTCCATGCTGCGGAACAGCTCAACCGAGAGCTTCCACATCTTATTGTACCAGTCCATGCTTTCCTCCGGCTTGCAGAGGACGATCATCTCCTGCTTCTCGAACTGGTGAATACGGTAAACGCCGCGCTCCTCCAGACCGTGCGAGCCGATCTCCTTGCGGAAGCAGGGCGAATAAGAGGTGAGGGTCAGCGGCAGCGAGCTCTCATCGACAATCTGATTCACAAACCGGCCGATCATCGTGTGCTCGGAGGTGCCGATCAGGTAGAGATCCTCGCCCTCGATCTTGTACATCATCGCTTCCATTTCCTCAAAGCTCATGACGCCCTCGACAATGCTCTTGTGCATCATGAACGGCGGAATCATGTAGGTGAAGCCGTGGTCAATCATGAAATCTCTTGCATAGGCAAGCACTGCTTCATGCAGCCGCGCGATATCGCCCATGAGATAATAAAAGCCCGTTCCGGCAACTCTGCCTGCGGAATCCTTATCCAGACCGCAGAGGCTCGTCATGATCTCTGCATGATACGGAATCTCATAATCCGGCACCTTCGGCTCGCCGAAGCGCTCAACCTCGACATTCTCGGAATCGTCCCTGCCGATCGGCACCGACGGGTCGATCATCTGCGGGATGCGCTTCATGATGTCGTCAAGCTTCACGCTCGCCTCATCCATGAACGCTTCCTTTTCCTTCATGGTCACGGCGTTTTCCTTGACCTGATTCTTGATTGCCTCTGCCTCGTCCTTTTTGCCGGCCTTCATGAGCTGTGCGACCTCTGCCGAGAGCTTGTTGCGCTGTGCGCGGAGATCCTCCGAGATGTGCTTCGCATCAAGAATCTGCGCATACAGCTCCGCGGCCTCATCGACCAGCGGGAGCTTGTCGTCCTGATACTTCTTTTTGATGTTTTCCTTAACAGCATCCTTGTTGTTAATCAGAAATTTAATATCGAGCATAGTACTCTCTCCTTTGTCATTTTGTTACGGTTTGCCAGATGCGGAACCCCCGCACCCACAGGGTGAACAGCACCCCGCTGAGCAGCCAGACCAATCCCGCCGCGGCGAGCAGACCCGCTGCGATCCAGATGATCGTGTTCCGGATCATGAGGCGGCGTTCCTCCGCCAGCAGCACCATTTCGCCGGACTGCGGCGCCGAAGGGTCTGACAAAACCTCATGCCGCAGCTCCGGCGCATAGATCAGCGGTTCTGTCTTTGCGTATTGATGCATGATCTTTGGATCACGCACGACAGCGATTTCCGCAGTCAGCCCCTTGCCGAGCATGATCTGATACATTTTCGGTGAGAGCGGAAAGCGCATCTCCCGCACGCCTTCCGTTTCGTCATTCCAGCGCAGCTTCATGTACCCGTTCGCATTCAGATTCCTGCCAAGAACCTGCCGCAGCTCCGGCGGGACACCGACCAGATCCAGCTCAAGAATCTCCGCTTGATAAAACCGCGCATGTCTGCGGCGCAGGAGCAGAAGCCGCCGGAGCTTCCGGCACATTATCACGATCAGGTACATAAGCAGGCCGATCAGGCACACAAACATGCCCAGTCCGAAGCCGGCGCCTCCTACACGGCGGAAGCAGAGCATTATTTTGTGAGCTGTTCGAGTGCGGCGAGCTTCACGCAGATGCAGAACAGCTCCATTGCCTGCGTCAGTTCAGCGGGAACAGGGTAGGTCGGCGCAATGCGGATATTGCTGTCATCGGGGTCATTCTTATAGGGGTAGGTTGCGCCCGCGCCGGTCAGCGTGACGCCGCCCTCCTTGCAGAGCTGCACAATGCGCTTTGCCGTGCCCTTCATCGCATCGAAGGATACGAAATAACCGCCCTCCGGCTTTGTCCACTTCGCAATCTCCAGCGGCGCAATCTCACTTTCAAGCATATCCAGCACAATTTGGAACTTCGGTGCGAGCACCTCGCGGTGCTTTTCCATATGTGCGCGCATATTCTCTGCATTGCCGAAGAAGCGGACATGCCGCAGCATGTTCATCTTGTCAAAGCCGATCGTCTGGATGCCCAGATGCTTTTCCAGCTCGTCAAGGTTCGCGCGTGCGGAGTTCATCGCCGCTACGCCTGCGCCCGGAAATGTCACCTTTGATGTGGACACGAACTGATAGAAGATGCCGGTATTGCCGGTCTCCTCGCAGGCAGCATTGATCGTCAGCGGCTTTTTCGGCGTCTTGGTGATATGGTGGATGCAGTAGGCATTGTCCCAGAAGATGCGGAAGTCCTTTGCGGCGGGCTTCAGTGCGGCAAATGCACGCACGGTGTCATCGCTGTAAACGATGCCGGTCGGGTTGCCGTAAACCGGAATGCACCAGATGCCCTTGACGCTCTCATCGTGCTCGGCATACTGCTTCACAAGCGCCATATCGGGGCCGTTTTCATCGGTCGGAATGTTAATCATCTCTACGCCGAAATACTCGGTCAGCGCAAAATGACGGTCATAGCCCGGAACAGGACAGAGGAACTTGACCTCACCCTGCTGCGACCACGGCTTGCAGCCCGCTATGCCCTTGACATAGGCGATCTGGAGACATGCAAACATCAGCTCTAGACTGGAATTTCCGCCGATGAACATTTCCTCCGGCTTTGCGCCCAGAATATCGGCAAAGAGCTTTTTTGCCTCGGTGATGCCGGAGAGCAGACCGTAATTGCGGCAGTCATCGCCGCTCTCGGAGATCGGATCGGCATCGGCAGGGAGGGCATTCAGCAGCGGCATGGTCAGATCAAGCTGCTCCGGGCCGGGCTTTCCGCGCGCCATGTTGAGCTTGAGCTGTTTGGCCTGAAATGCATCGTAGGCCTGCCGGGTTTCCTTCAGCAGCGCGGAAAGCTCTGCTGCGGAATACGATTGAAGCGGCTTCTTCTCCATAATCATATCATCCTTTCTGATTCGCGGTATGCGCGTGCTGAGATTGATAAAAATTTCACAAGTGCTGAATAGAATACTTTATTATACCATATTCAGGCTAAAAATGCAAGACATTTTTCTATTCGGAAGTGGATAATCCCGCAAATTCTAATTTTACGTAACAGCCGGATATCATTTACGATGTCCCAGGCCGGACGCAGGCCTTCCCATGCAAAACCGCCGCGGAGAACAGACTTATCCGCAGCTTCAGAATCATGCCGGCACAGGCGCCGCGCCCCGCCGGTGAGTTTTTTGTGAAAAAGCAAAAAATATGGAAAAAGGACTGGACTTTTTCGCGAAAATCATGTATAATAGCTTTGTATCGAATTTTTCCGAATACGAAGGAGGCTCTTTTATAAAATGAAATTGCTCAAAAAAGCTGCGGCAGCGCTGCTCGCGGTCTGTACCGCCTTTACCTGCGCTTCCTGCGGCGAAAACACCGCCAACGCCATGACCGTTGACGGATATGATGTCCGCGCAGGCATCTACCTCTACTACGCGACCAGCGCCTATACCGAGGCAATGTCCGTTCTCCGCGACGGCGGCCAGAATTTCGATGATGTCAAGGAAACAAAAGAAATCAAGAAAATCATGAAAGATGCCACAATCGACAACGTCGATGCGGAAACATGGATCCAGAATAAGGCCGCTGAACATTGCGCCGATTTCGTGGAGGTCGAACGCGAGTTCGATGCGCTCGGACTGAAGCTCTCCGGCGAGCAGCTCGCGGCAATCAAAAATGAAACCGCTTCCAACATGAGCTACTACGGCGATTTCTATGAGAGCGCAGGCATCGGTGAGCAGTCTGTCCGCGATATTGTGGAAAACAATTACAAGCAGAATGCGATCTGGGAGGCTTATTACGGCGAGGGCGGCTCAGTCGGCGTCAAGGATGAGGACATGCAGGACTATTACGCTGAGAATCACCTCCGCCTGAAGTATATTGAAATGCCGCTGAAGGACGGCGAGGGCAATCTGCTCAAGGCCGACGGCAAGAAGAAAATCGAAAAAATGGCCGATGACTTCATGAAGCGCCTCGCAAAGAAAAACGGCAGCGAGGCCGAGCTCATGAACGAAATGGATTTCCTCATCGACGAGAACGCCAACTACCAGACCTCGATCTCTGAGGCGGCCGTCACAACGACCGATGATGAGGGCAATACCATCACGACCGCTACGACCGCGAAAATCACGACCAACGAAAAGGGCGAGACCGATACGACACCGGCTGAGGGCGATGAAACCACAACGGAGGCGACGGTGACAACAACAACCGCGGACGCAGCGGACGGCGATACCACCGAGACCACTACGACAGTTGAGGTCACAACTGAAACGACCGGAACCACCACCGGCACCGATGAAACCGAAACAACCACCACAGAGGCGACTACACTGACCTATGTGTTCGACCACGAGCGCACGCTTCAGGTCAGCACCACAGCAACCAAGAAAGAGGAGCAGGAGGCCGATACCACAACCACCGAGCCGTATTACACACCCTGCAAGGCCGTCTATGACTGGGTCGCCGATCCCGATACCCCGCTGCTGAAGCCCGAAAAGATTGTGTCCGACGACGAGGAAACAATCTACATCGTCGTGAAAATGGACATCCGCGAGCGCATCAATGAGGACGATATCTGGACAGAATCAACCAGAGAAAGCGTCCGGACGGAAATGTACACCGATGAATTCCAGGATATGATGCGCGAAAAAGCGGACGCGCTGTCCGTCAAGCGCAACGAAAAGGCTTTCAAACGGTATAAGGTTCTGGATATTGATATTATCGGCTACCAGAACGCCCTGATGTCGTATTATTATAGTATGTACAACATGGGCTGAGAAAACTGAATCCCATTCAAACGGCGGGCTTTGTCCCGCCGTTTTGCGCTGCCATGGAAGATGCAGGAACGCAATTTCTTCTCTTTTTCGGCAAGCTGACAGCAGGCCGATGTCAGCAGTTTCAGCTTATATCTATATCGGCGAATTTTGACCGCTCTGCTTGACAGGATCGGTCGGTTTATGGTACAATACAAGGTATGATAATGCCCGGATGTTCCGGGCTGCGAAAGGGTGGGCTGAGTTATGGCTGATCTGTTCTTCTGCCCGGAACGCTGGGAACCGGACAGTATGATTTCTACCAATGCCGCTTCACAGATTCAGGTGCGCGGATTCTCCGGCAGAACTGCCGAAGCATGGCAGCTCGGCGACTGGGGCAGCGACTGGACTGCGATTACCTCCAGAATCCCGATCGAGGCGGGCTGGCTCGAATCCGGCCAGCAGTATCGCTTCTGCTTCTGGCTCAACGGCGGCGAAAACAGCCGCGGCGATGAAGCCTGTATGCTCGAAATTTACGGTGACGACAGCGAGGACCGCCTCTGCTTCCGCCTCAACCGCGGCCATACCAAGCCGATTCTGCAAAAAAATCACTGGCTGCTTTTTGCCGTCCCGTTTACGGCTCCGCAGGCCTCGGAGGCTCTGACCTTCCGCTTTATCGCCTCCGGCGCCGTCTGCACGATCGCCGGTATCCCACAGATGAACATGTCCTTCTGCGAATCGCTCACGCCCGATGATCCGGACGAGGAGCCGCATCCGCAGCGGCATAATATCGTTTTCCCGCACGGCTGGCCGAATGAGGAACGCAAGGTCGTTCTCAAAGCGCGCGGCCGGGAGCTGGAGCTCTCTGCACATATGCTGCGCCTCGCTGCCGGTGCTGCCGGCCTGACAGCCGGCATCCTGCTGCTGAAGCACTGCTCGAAACGGGCAAAAAAGAAAAAGCATCCGGGGAATCAATGAACCTTTCACCCTCCCGGTGCTGTCCGCAATCAGGTTGTGAAAAAGAAGACGGAGACTGATAAAGCATGAAGCTGAAACATTTTCTTGCATGGGGCCTTGTATTGCTGTTCTGTGTGCCGCTTGCGGCATGCGGCGAGCCGATCCAGTCAGCCGAGGGCGACCCGCTGTTCCGCATCACCGAGCCAGCCGAGACCGCTGTCGGCACGACCGGCTCTATGGTGATCGAAAGCGCCAGACGAAGCAGCTCGGCTACGACCGCTACCACCGCCCTTACCACCAAGGTGTACCGCAAGGATGAGCTGACCAGCGTGAGCTTCTCGAAAAAAGAAATCATCAAAGCCGCTAAGCTCAACGATATGTACCTTTCCTACGGCTATATGGACGTTGACGGCCTTTCCGCCAGCTACGGCGATATCAATGTTTACCGCGACAACGGGATGTATACGATCCCCGAAGGGCATGACCTGCACTATGTGACGGAGATTGAGCTCCAGAATGTCCCGCACGGAAAAACCGTTGTCCTTACCGGAACCGTGTTCGTCAAGGTGCTCGTCGATACGCCGGATTATCCCGGCGTTCAGATCGCCAAAATCGAGGAAACCGGTAAATTTACACTGACCAAATATGTGGCCTGAGCATTCACCGGCTCAGGCTGTGCAGCATATGATACCTCTGCGGCAGATATTCCCAGCCGCGAACCCTTCGGTGAACCCGCACTGCCAATGCCTGACAGTGCATGCTAAGGATGATTCAATATGCGCAAACAAACATCTTTTTGCCGATCTGCACGGTGCATGCTGTGTGTGCTCTGCATGAGCCTGCCGCTGTGCCTTGCCGCCTGCGGAAGCTCCAGCCCCGTACCCGCAGATCAGCCGACGACGGAGATCACCCGGACGGATACAACCGCGCCCAGCGAACGCCCCGCCGTAACAACAACCGCTGCGCCGGAACCGGAAAAGCCCGGTACGACCGCGCGCACAACCGTCACGGAGCAGCACACGGAAACCTCCGCTGCCGATGAAACATCAGCGGAAGAAACAACCGCCGTCACCTCGCTCTCCGAGGACGTCACCACAACCGAATCCGCCGCGGTGACCTCGGCCCTCGCGGTGCCGGAGCATGTCCGCATTGTGATCTCTGCTGAGGAGATCATGGAGGCCGCAGGCTTTTCGGCGGATGAACGGCTCTCGTGCGTGCTCGACATCGAAAATACGGCGGCAGATGCCGGAAACGTCATGGTCGCAAGAGAACGCCCGTGGAGCGACCCGGATGCGCCGCATCCGGATTGGCTCTACCGCGTCACCGAAATCACCGTGGACGGCATCACACCGGGACAGACCGTCACGGTCAGCGGCATCGCGGTCGATAACGAATGCGGCATCAGCACAGACCCCGAAAGCTGGTTTGCCGCAAAGCGCGTGCCGTTTACGATTACACGCACGGCGGCTGCCGGAAACTGAATCAGGAAGGAATATGCAAACATGAAGCTCGGAATGGTCGGCCTGCCGAATATCGGCAAAAGCACACTGTTCAATGCACTGACAAATGCGGGCGCGGAGTCCGCGAATTACCCGTTCTGCACGATCGACAAGAATGTCGGCATCGTCAGCGTACCGGATTCCCGCCTCGAAAAGCTCGCGGAAATCTATCAGCCGAAAAAATTTACCCCCGCAACCTTGCAGTTCGTCGATATCGCCGGACTCGTCAAGGGCGCCTCGAAGGGTGAGGGCCTCGGAAACCGCTTTCTCGCGGATATCCGGGAGGTCGATGCAATTATCCATGTCGTCCGCTGCTTTGAGGATGACAATATCGTTCATGTGGACGGCTCGATCGACCCGAAGCGCGATATTGAGGTCATCAATCTGGAGCTGGTCTTCTCGGATATCGAGCTGATCGAGCGCCGCATCGACAAGACCGCTAAGCTCGCAAAGGGCGATAAGAAATATCTCGCGGATGCCGAGCTGCTGAAGCGCCTGCTCGCGCATCTCTCTGACGGAAAGCCCGCCCGCAGCTTCGACTGCACGGAGGATGAGCTTGCCGTGATCCTCGAAACACCGCTCCTGACCGCAAAGCCCGTCATCTATGCGGCGAATCTCTCCGAGGCCGATTTCTCCGGCGATTTGCAGCAGAACCCGCATTTTCAGGCGGTGCAGGCGATCGCTGAGGCAGAGCATGCTGCCGTGTTCCCGATTTGTGCGCAGATCGAAGCGGAAATTTCTGACATGAGCGAGGACGAGCAGAAGGAGTTTCTCGCCGATCTCGGTCTGGAGGAATCCGGCCTGAACCGCATCATTCATGCAGGCTATGCGCTGCTTGGGCTGATCTCCTATCTGACAGGCGGCGCCGACGAGTGCCGTGCATGGACGATCAAAAAGGGCACAAAGGCTCCGCAGGCCGCCGGAAAGATTCACTCCGACTTTGAAAAGGGCTTTATCCGTGCTGAGGTCATTTCCTATGAGGATTTCATGGCCTGCGGCGGAAATATGGTCGCTGCAAAGGAAAAGGGACTTGTCCGCATGGAGGGCAAAACCTATGAGGTCGCTGACGGCGATATCATTACCTTCCACTTTACCGCATAATAATACAAACGCTCCGCACGGACTGAACCGTGCGGAGCGTTTTTGTATGATTTTTTATCGGGAGCAGATGACACAATCATATGCTGCTATATTCCGATCTTTACAGACGAATAGAATGCTCGCAAAGTCCGGCGGCAAAGCCGCTCCCATAATTCGCATTCGCAATACCCCAAAAATATACCGATTGCTGTGACCGATGCCGGTGTTTTTACGTCCTTGTCAGCAGCAGGCAGTGCCGGCTGCGTGCTGAAAGTCCCCGAATATCCACACCTTTTCCGCTCCCCATTGCACTTTCCCGCGTTTTATGCTATAATTATTGTATCTGAAAAAAACTCAAAATAGAAAGGATGATTTATAATGCTGAAACTGAAAAAACAAATTTCCGTCCTGAGCGCACTGAGCCTTGGCCTGACCGCCGCAGTCAGCGCACTGTCTGTCCCCTGCCCGGTCTGTGCAGAGAGTGATGCCCTCAGCGGCTATGAGTATACAGTCGAGGGCGGCAGCGTCACGATCACCGGTGCGCCGGAAACGCTTCCCGCAGACGTTGTGATTCCGTCTGAGATTGCCGGGCTGCCCGTTACAGCGATCGGAAACGGAGCCTTCCGGGAGCACGGCGAGATGACCGCCGTCACTGTTCCGGAGGGCGTGACGGCAATCGGGGAAGATGCGTTTACAAGCTGTCATGCGCTGAAAACCGTTTCGCTGCCCGACAGTCTGACCTCGCTCGGCGACAGCGCATTTTGTTACTGCACTGCGCTGGAGGGGGTCAATATCCCGGCGGGACTGACGGCGATCAGTGCATGGGCCTTTGAGGAAACTGCCCTGACCGAGATCACCCTGCCTGCACATGTAACAAGCATCGGACAATATGCATTTTATAAATGTGCAAATCTGGACGATGTCACTGTTCTGAACCCAAATGCAGAAATATTTGACAATAAGGGTACATTTACAAACGCATACTATACCTTCAGCGGAACCGTTCACGGCTATACGGGTTCGACTGCGCAGGCATACGCAGATAAATACCGCTGCAAATTCGAGCCGCTCGACGAGCCGGAAATCCCGACCTCCGGCTCCTGCGGCGACGGCCTGACATGGGCATTCGATCAGGAGAACGGCGCGCTGACGGTCGCGGGCAGCGGCAGGATGAATGCCGTACCGTGGCGTGCGCTCAAGCCGCAGATCCGGTCTGTCACACTGCCGGACGGCCTCACGGAGCTGGCCGTGGACGCATTCTCTGACTGCACGGTCCTCGAACAGGTCACGCTCCCCGCGGACATCACGGAGATCCCGGCCGCCGCCTTTCAGAACTGCACGGCGCTGAAAGCAATCAGCATTCCCGACAGCGTGACGGCGATCGGCCCGAATGCCTTTTCCGCATGCGGCGCACTGACCGGCCTGACGCTCCCGGCGGAGCTTGAATTTATCGGCTACTGCGCGTTTCTGGACTGTGCAGGTCTGCGCAGCATCACCGTCCCGAAAATGGTAACGACAGTCGCGGGCGGCGCCTTCGGGTACTGCACCGCACTGGAGGAGATCACATTTCTGAACCCGGATGCAGAAATCGCGCAGGGAATCGGGACGGTCAGCAGCACCGCAGAAGGCTATTCCGGCATCATTCGCGGCTATGCGGATTCGACCGCACAAAGCTATGCAGAGGCTTTTCAATACACGTTTGAATCGCTCGGCAAAGCGCCCGAGCTGCCGGCCGGCGACCTGAACGGCAACGGCAAAATCGAGGCAGATGATGCACAGTGCACCCTGAAGGCGTATGTCGATAAACTGGCAGACAAAGCGAACAGCATGACCGACAGGCAGCGGCGGGCAGCGGATATTGACGGCGACGGCGAGATCACCGCATCGGATGCACAGATCATCCTGCGATATTACGTGAACCGGCTTGCCGGCAAGGATGTCACATGGGAGGAGCTGCTCCTGAAAAAATAAAAGGGTATGTAATTTTTTAGGTGGTCGGAAAAATAAGGTTAAAACAAATAGTTTTAATTTCGCCCATATTAAAAGTTTCGCTCAAGCCTTTTCAAAGGCTTGCGGGTCGAGGGCAGAGCCCTCGTCGCTCTCCGCAGAGAGCG
>JAFXZM010000050.1 GCA_017541275.1 Oscillospiraceae bacterium
AGAGCCCTCGTCGCTCTCCGCAGAGAGCGAAATTCCCCAGCGTTCTATAAGGGGAAGATTGGGGCTTGGGGAAAGTACCCCGTAGGGCTGCTTTCCCCATTCAAAATAGCATCGCGAAGCGATACCTTATTCTATTTAACCATTCTATTTAACCGTTCTAAACCACCTTTTTTGTGCGAGAATCCACCCAAATCTTTATTAGCCCAAATAAAATACGATGCCCCTGCGTGCTTTGGAACACGCAGGGGCATCATTTTTGTTTGCAGTCAGGCATCAGCCTTACTTTTTATGCCGCTTGAGGAAGCGCTCCATGCGGTTTGCGGCTTCGGTCAGATGCTTCAGGGAATATGCATACGAAATGCGGATATTGTTCCTGCCGGATTCGCCGAATGCCGAGCCCGGGACGACCGCGACCCGCTCTTCCTCCAGCAGCTTTTCGCAGAAGGTCTCGCTGTCCATGCCGGTCGGCTCAATGCTGGGGAACAGATAGAACGCGCCCTGCGCCGGGAAGCACGGCAGCCCCATTTCGGCAAAGCGCCCCAGCAAAAAGCGCCGTCTGCGGTCGTATTCCTCCGCCATATGCGCGGTGTCGGCATCGCAGTGCCGCAGTGCTTCGACCGCCGCACGCTGACTAATCATCGGCGCGCACATGATGCCGTACTGATGAATCTTCCGCGCCTGCGCAATGATCTCCGGCGGTGCGGCCATCCAGCCGAGCCGCCAGCCCGTCATGGCAAACGCCTTCGAGAAGCCGTTGACAACGACTGTCCGCTCGCGCATGCCGTCCAGCTCCGCAATCGACACATGCTTTGTGCCGTAGGTCAGCTCGGAGTATATCTCATCGGAGAGAATCATGATATCGGTGCCTCTGAGCACCTCCGCCAGCTTTTCGTAATCCTCGCGGGTCATGATTGCGCCGGTCGGATTGTTCGGGTAGGAGAGCATAATGAGCTTGGTTTTCGGCGTGATCGCCGCCTTCAGCTCCTCCGCTGTCAGCCGGAACTGGTTTTCCTCTTTGGTCGGCAGTGAGACCGGTACGCCGTCCGCCATGGACACCAGCGGCGCATAGCACACAAAGCACGGCTCCGTGATGAGCACCTCATCACCGGGATTCAGCAGGGTTCGGAAGGTCAGGTCTACCGCCTCTGAGCCGCCGATCGTCACGAGAATCTCATTTTCGGGACAGTATTCCAGCCGGTACTTGCGCTTCATGTAATGCGCGATTTCCTCCCGGAGCTGCAATAAGCCGGAGTTTGCGCCGTAGAAGATCGACTGCCGCTCCAGTGTCGTGATCGCGGCAGAACGGATCGTCCACGGGGTACGGAAGTCCGGCTCGCCGACACCCAGAGAGATCACATTCTCCATCGTCTCCGCGAGGTCAAAGAACCGCCGGATCGGGGAGGGTGCGATCGCCTGTGCCCGCTCCGAAAGGATCTGTTCATAATTCAAAATGCGACACCTCTTTCATCATCCGGCTCATCCTGAATGAGAATGCCCTTTTCCTTGTAGCGCTTCAGGACGAAATGTGTTCTGGTTGAGATCACGCCGTCAAGTGTCGCGAGGCGCTGTGCGACGAAGGTCGCGATATCGCGCAGGCTGTTTCCGGTGATCGTAATGCCGAGGTCATAGCCGCCGGACATCAGCGTAACGGATTCGATCTCCTCAAAAGAGGAGAGAATGCGGGCCAGCTCATCAAAGCCGCAGTCCGGCTTCGGGGTAATTTTCAGCTCGATATATGCAGAAACCGTATCTCTGTCGGCGAGCTCCTCATCGACAATCACGCTGTAGCCGCGGATGACACCGCTCTGCTCCAGCTCCGCAATCTGAGCTGCAACGGTTTCTTCTGTTCTGCCCAGCATTGCGGCAAGCTCCGCATTGCTGAGCCGTGCATTCTGCTTCAGCAGGCTGATGAGTTCTTTCATATTGCATTGCTCCTTTGTAGAATCGTGTTTGGGTTATTTGCCGGTGATTTTGTCGATTGCATTGCCGAGAAAATCGCAGACCATGCGTTCAGCCTTGCGTTTTCTGCCGGCGGCGGTCGTCGGAATACCGGTTGCATTGGCGATCTTGCGCTTCAGCTTGGTTGTCGGAGACTGTGCGCGCTTCCGGCGCGGTTTCGGTGTGCCCGGAAAGATCACAACGATCGGAGCATCTGTTTTTCTTCTCGGTGCCATATTATTTCCTCCTTATGCTTCGTATTCATAGCGGATTACTCCGCCGGTCACGGTCATCAGGACCCTGCCGGTGAAGGTCATGCCCTTGAATACGGTATTGTGCGATCTGGAATGCAGCTTTGCGGGATCGACCGTCCATGTCCGGTTCAGGTCAACGAGAATGAGGTCGGCAGGCTGCCCCTCACACAGCGTATTGACCGGCAGATGCAGCAGCTCCCGCGGCCTGTCGTGCATCAGGCGGACGATATCCTGCAAGGTCAGCTTTCCGGTGTGATAAAAGGCTGTCAGCGTCGCGGCAAGAGAGGTCTCCAGCCCGACAACGCCGTTGGGCGCCTTTTTGAAATCGGCCTTTTCCTCCGCGGTATGCGGCGCATGGTCGGTGATGATGCAGTCGATTGTGCCGTCGAGAATGCCCTCGGTAATCGCCTGCACATCGTCTGCCGTGCGCAGCGGCGGATTCATGCGGTAATCGGCATCCTGCTTCAGCAGCAGTTCATCGGTCAGCAGGAAATAATGCGGCGCAGTCTCGCAGCTCACGTTTCCGCCGGCTGCCTTTGCGCGCCGGACAGCATCGGTGCTGCCGCGGGTCGAGACATGGCAGATATGGAGCTGCGCACAGGTTTTCAGCGCGGCATTCAGGTCGCGCGCGGTAATCGAATCCTCTGACAGCCTGTCCATGCCCTTGACACCGAGCTGCTCGGAGACAGCGCCCTTGTTGATAATGCCGCCGTCGATGATCGCGAGGTCCTCGCAGTGCGAAACGACCGGCAGACCGGCTTCCTTCGCCTTTGCGAGCGCCTGCTCCATCATTTCTGCGGTCGGAACAGGTCTGCCGTCATCGGAGAGCGCCGTGACGCCGGCGGCTTTGAGCGCCTGATAATCCGCGAGCTGCTCCCCCTTCAGGCCGACGGTCAGTGTGCCGGCCTGATACACCGCAACACCGGTTTTCTTCGCTCTTGCAAGAAATTCCCGCACCTGCTCCGGATTGTCCATCGGCGGCGTTGTGTTCGGCATACAGAGCACGCCGGTCACGCCGCCCGCGAGTGCCGCCGCGCTGCCCGTATTGACATCCTCCTTGTGGATCTGTCCGGGGTCGCGGAAGTGTACATGCATATCAAACAGCCCCGGCATCACGGCAAGGCCGCTGCCGTCGATCACACGGTCTGTCTCTGCCGCGATATCCTGCCCGACTGCGGCAATTATGCCGCCCTTCAGCAGAATATCGCAGACTGCGTCCCGCAGCTTATCAACTGCGCGGACATTGCGGATCAGAATGGTATCCATCGTTCCGGTCACAGCTCCTTTCAGCGTTTTTTCTTTTTCCGGCGGCGGAATACGCGCCGGATTGCATGGCGCACCAGAATGTATTTCCAGATGACGTCAATGCCCTTCGCGGCATACAGCCGCAGCCCCTCCTGAATCGGAATCGCATCGCTGGGCTTCGGTGCGCCGACCGCATCCTGCCTGCCGACGCCTGCATGAAAATAGGCTTTTCCGTTTTTGCTGTTCCAGCGCCATTCTCTTGTCACGGCGCACACCTCCTCCGGATGTGTTTGTTTTCGGTATCGCTTCGCGATGATTCATATTGAGGCTCCGCCTCAAACTCCACTTAAGGGACAGTGTCCCTTAAGAATCCAGCTTTTATGAAATGATAGCAAGTACGTGCTTTTTGTCTTGCTCTGTTTCGGCGGTCGCTGCGCTGCTGTTATTCATCGGAGCTCTCCTGTCTGGAATCCGTATCTTCTGCGGGTTGATCTTTTTTCTCCCTTGTATACGCCGGAACGGGCTTGCCGAACGCCTCTGCGGGGGGCTTTGCGATCAGGAAATGGATCTTTTTGCCCATATCGGTGAACATATTTTCGTGCTCGGTGCGGATGTTATCCGCGGGCTCATTCGCGTGCAGATCCTCATTGACCGTCAGCAGCGCCCAGCCCGACTCGCGGAAATAGTCCAGCGATTCATGAAAAAGGTCGGCATCGTCGGTTTTGAAGTGCAGCTCGCCGCGCAGAATCGCAGCATACTGGCAGAGCTGCCGCGGATGCGTCAGGCGGCGCTTTTTGTGCCCCTCCTTCGGCCACGGATTGCAGAAATTGATGTACAGCCGGTCTACGCCGTCTTCGGGTGCGAGCACCTCAGAGATCTTTTCAATGTTGATGATCGAGAGCCGGACATTATCGACGGGACGCCCTGCCGCTGCAAAGGCCGCCTCGGTCTTGCGCTTGGCCATGCCGAGCATCTCGGATTTGATATCGAGCGCAAGATAATTGTTTTCGGGGTGCAGCACGCCCGCCTGCGAGACCCAGCCGCCCTTTCCGCAGCCCAGCTCAACATAAAACGGCTGCTCCGGTCTTGCATACTGTGCCTCGGTGCGCCAGTGTCCGCGCAGGGCTCTTGCATCATCCATGCAGAACGGTGATGCGGCGATTTCGGGTCTTGCCCATTTTTTGAATCGGATTCTCATAGCTTTTCGTCCTTTGGATATAGTTACTATTATTGTATCATAAATCGAAAAAAAACACAATAGGAGAACCGTACAATCCCACGGCAACAGCATTTATTTTTTATGTGGTATCTGCGATGCATTGATTATGAGGCTCTCGCCCGCTTCGCTATGTGTTTGCACCGCAAACGCACTCAAACTCCTCCGAATGCCCGGTTTCTTACAGAAATATGAGATTTGCAGGCGGATGCTTGACTTTCGGGAAAATCCGTGTTATAATAACATGATATATTATGTAGATTGGGGGATTATACCCGGTTTACAGACATATATTTTTCAGGCAGCGCTGTGCGAAACTGCCTTACAAAAATGAGAACCGCATGATAACATGATAAAGAGAACCGGAGGCACATATTATGATCTATGTATTTCTCGCAGAGGGCTTCGAGGAAATCGAAGCCCTGACACCGGTTGACTGCCTGCGCAGAGCCGGCAAGACCGTTCAGACCGTCGGCATCGGCGGCAGCGTCATCAGGGGCTCGCACGGCATTCCCGTCACCGCCGATATCACGGAGGACGGCGTCGTGCTGGATGATTCGCTGGAAATGATCGTTCTGCCCGGCGGCATGCCCGGCACGCGGAATCTGCAAAAAAATGAGACTGTCCGCAGCGCGGTCAATTACTGCGCAGAACAGGGAATTTTCATCGCGGCAATCTGCGCGGCACCCTCAATTCTCGGCGAAATGGGACTGCTCAGCGGAAAACAGGCAACCTGTTATCCCGGCTTTGAGCCGGAACTGAAGGGCTGCGATGCGAAAGCTGTTCCGGTCTGTCAGGACGGAACAATTATTACCGGCAGAGGCCCCGGCGCAGCGATGGATTTCTCGCTGAAGCTGGTCGGCACATTCCTCGGCGATGATGCTGCGGATACACTCGCCGGACAAATGGTATACCGCGTATGAGCAGCGTACAGGCCGAAAAAAAAGCACTGCGCAGCAAAATGATGCAAATTCGCCGTGCCATGTCCGCAGAGCAGAAGGCCGCTGCCGATGCTGCGATTACGGCGCTTGTAATGCAGCAACCGGAATTCTCCGCCGCAAAAAAGGTGTTTGCCTATGTCTCCATGCCGCATGAGGTCGGGACGCAGGCGCTTCTTCAGGGCATTCTCGATGCCGGAAAAACACTCGGTCTGCCGGTTTGCAGCCCGCAGACGCATACGCTGACCTTTTACCGGCTGGATTCCCTTCGTGAGCTGCATGGCGGCATGTACCGGATTCCGGTTCCGCCGGTCTCGGAGGACAGACTGCTCACGCCGGATGCGGAAACGCTGGTGCTGGTGCCGATGCTCGCAATCGACCGCGAGGGGTGGCGCCTCGGCGCGGGCGGCGGATATTATGACCGCTTTCTCGCTGCATACGGCGATACAGTGCAGGTGCTCGGCATCTGTTATGCAGAGAATTGCGTGACGGCGGTGCCGCACGGTCAGTATGACAAGCCGATTCTCTGCTGCATAACGGAACAAAAACGGGAGGAACACAATGGCTGACGAGCTGAAGCCGCTGAACAACGGCGAAACACAGGAGCAAAGCGGCGAAACGGCCGCAAACAGCGAAGCAAATGCATCCGTGCAGGATGCGGATGCCGCTATGGAAGATGCAATGAACGAGCTGGATGCCATGCTCGATGAAACGAAAACCGCTGCGGATACGGCAGAGGATCCGTCCGCTGTGCCGCTGCCGGAGGATGCTGAGAATCCCGATTTCGCCGGAGAGACTGCCGCAGAACCGGATGCTGAAACTGAACCGGATGCTGAAACTGAACCGGATACTGAAGCTGAACTTGATGCTGAAGCTGAACCCGATGCTGAGACTGAACCGGAAACAGCAGAGGCAGACGCCGAAGCCGATGCGCTCGCGGATGAATTTCTGGACGATGTCTATGAGGATGATCTGCCGGCTGAAGACGCAGCACCCGATGCGCAGCCCAAGCATGCGGCCAAAGCATCGGAAAGCGCCGTCGCAGCCGCACTTGCTGCGGCAGAGCTCGGTCAGAATCAGATGAACGGAAGCCTCGCTAAGAAAAAAGCGGCCAAAAAGAAAACGCATAAATCCAGAAAGCGTACCATCGAGGAGGATATCCGCGACCTTGAGGAGGAGGAAAAGCACTTCGACGAATGGGGCAGACCCATTCGCAAAAAGCGCAAAAAACGCAAAAAGACCCGCAAGCTCTCCTGCACGCTGGTTCTGCTGACGCTGATCCTTGCGCTTTCCTCCGTGCTGTCGGTCGCCATCCTCGCTGTCGCAAAGGAAATGTACGGCATCGACAAGGATGTCACAAAGCGCATGATCGTGATTCCGGAGGGCGCCTCGACCGCACAGATCGCAGATCAGCTCGTCAAGGAAAACTTCATCACGCTGCCGAAGGTCTTTCGTCTGGTCTCCCGCATGAATAAAATGGACGGCAAATATATCGCCGGCGAGCATGACCTGCGTCCTTCGATGAGCTATGAAGCCATGATTGAGGAGCTCTGCCACAGCTATGCGGATGAGCGTGAATATCAGCGCGTGACCTTCCGCGAGGGCATTACCCTGCGCGATGCAGCGCGGATTCTTCAGGAGCACGAAATCTGCAAAGCTGACGATTTCCTGTTCTCCTTCAATGCCGGCGGCTTCGGCTACCGCTTTGAGGACTATCTCCCGGCACCGGGCTCGAATGCACTGAAATTCGACCGCATGGAGGGCTACTGCTTCCCCGATACCTATGAGTTCTATGTCGGTGAAGACCCGAACATGGTCGCACAGAAAATCTATGCGAACTTCGACTCCAAGCTCACGGAAGGCGACTACAAGAAAATGGAAGAATGGGGCATGACGCTCGATGAGTTCATTACGCTCGCCTCAATCGTGCAGGCAGAGGCACCCTTCCCGGATTCCATGAGAATGGTCTCCTCCGTTTTCCACAACCGTATCAACAACAAGGCGTTGTTTACTAAGCTTCAGTCTGACCCGACTAAAAAATATGCGAATGAGGTCATCAAGCCGAATCAGGTTATCACAAACGAAAACCAGCTCATTGCCTACAACACCTACGAAGGCCCCGGCCTCCCGCCCGGCGCGATCAACAGCCCCGGCCTCGATGCCATGCAGGCTACGCTCTATCCGGAAGATACGCCTTATTATTTCTTCAATGCAAATATCAACACCAGACAGATCTACTACGCCGTGACCTATGACGAGCACCTCGCAAACCTCGCATTGGTCGATCAGCAGTATGCCGAGGAGGAGGCTGCTGCAAACGGCGAAAAGGTCGGCGGCGGAAACGGCAATGAATAAGCCGGAGCTGCTCTGCCCCGCCGGAGATGCGGAATGCCTGACCGCCGCACTGCAATACGGTGCAGATGCGGTCTATGTCGGCGCAAAGGAATACGGAATGCGTGCCGCGGCGAAGAACTTTGACTTCGCCGCGCTGCGCGATGCCGTAACGCTGGCGCATGCACAGGGCACAAAGGTCTTTCTGACAGCGAATATTCTGCCGAGAAATGCCGAAATCGACGCATTTCCGGCCTTTTTAGAACAGGTGCAATCGTGCGGCATTGACGCGGTCATTGCCGCCGATTTCGGATTAGTGACCCTGATACGCAAATTTGCTCCGAATCTTGCAGTGCATGCTTCCACGCAGACAGGCATCGTCAACTATCAGACCGCCCGTGCGCTGTATGATCTCGGGGTTTCGCGGGTCGTTCTCGCAAGAGAGCTGTCCGTCGCGGAAATTGCGGAAATACGTGCAAAAACACCGAAGGAGCTCGAAATCGAGGTCTTTGTTCACGGTGCAATGTGCATGAGTGTGTCCGGACGCTGCCTGCTCTCGGAATATATGACCGGCCGGGACGCAAACCGCGGTGCCTGTGCGCAGTCCTGCCGCTGGAAATATGCGCTTATGGAAGAAAAAAGACCGGGGCAGTATTTCCCGGTCAGCGAGGATGCAGACGGTAGCTATATCCTCAATGCAAAAGACCTCTGCCTGCTGCCCTATCTCAGAGAGCTGCGCGAGGCCGGCGTCGATTCATTCAAAATTGAAGGGCGCGCAAAAGCCGCATATTATGTCGCCGGCGTGACCAATGCCTATCGCATGGCGATCGACTGCATGTTCGATACGCCGCCCCGTGCCGTGCCGGAATGGGTCATGAACGAGCTGAACAACGTCAGTCACCGGCCGTATACCGTCGGGTTCGCGTTCGGGCAGCGCAAAGACCTCATCTGGCATGAGCGGAACGGCTATATCCGCGATTATGAGGTCGTCGGCATCGTGCAGCGCAGCGAAAACGGAAGGCTGTATGTCAGCCAGCGCAACCGCTTCTTTGCCGACGATACCGTCGAAATCCTCATGCCGCAGACCGAGCCGCCCGTTCTGACCGTCACTGACCTCCGCAACGGAGAGGGCGAACCGATCCCGGCTGCAAATCATGCCGTCATGGACTGCTCCTTCCGCTGCGGTCTTGATGTGCCGGAGGGCGCATTTGTCCGGAAACGGACGGAAGAAACTGCATAAACCTTTTTTCAGCATTGCAAATATCGGAACCTCCGCAGGATTGCGCGGAACCGTTCCCTCAGTGTGCGGCAGTATTTTTCAGACCGCACACCCATAGTCAGGATTCCTTTCTATGTGAAACCGAGCAGGCATGGCCTGTGAGTGCTGTGCGATTGTCACAGCGCCTGTTGATTTCAGATATACTTCTGGAATTGATTGCTTGATTACGGAAACACACTGCTTCGGCAGTGCTGTTATCATATTCACACAGAAAGGAAAACCATTATGAAAAACACAGGAAAACTCTCCCAAAAACAGAAAAAAGAGCTGAAGAAAAAACTGCGCGGCGTAATGTCTCCGGAGCTGATTGAAAAATATCTTGCATATGCAAATTCACCAGAAGCGTATGCAGTGCTTTTCGTCAAGAAATATCTGCGGAAAGCAAAGGACTGCTGGGTTGACATTCTTGGATTTGATGAAGATATGTTTTTTTCCTCTTCAGAACTGGAATTCCGCAGCGTAACCTGCGAGTTGTTTCCACGCAGAATCAAGCCGAAGTATCCGTCGAAAAAACCGGATGAAACAGATTACGAGTATTTGCAGACTTGCCGCGCAATCACATGGAAAGCTGCGCATCAGGATATATATGAACAGCGGGCGCAGGGTTACAAGGGGGCAGTTTACGAACTGGCAGGAAAAATGCATCGGGAAAAGGTCACATGGATTGAATACCGGAAGCGGATTTTTCATCCTGAAGACCCGCTCGATGATTTACACCCGACCTATGCCTGCGGAGAAAAAGGTACTGATCCATTCCCGCAATCTGCATATCAATTTGAATATCAGATACGTTATATCAAACGATTGAATCCAGACCCGCAAATACGATGATAAATGTTCATTAAGCGGCAGCTATTATAAAGCTGCCGTGCATCCTTGTACCCATATTGCTTGACATTTTATATAAGCTGTGATATAATGAGGCTGCGGTCAATCTGCCGCAGAATGTACAAAATGAAAGGAACAGGTGATCTGAATGAGCGATACAACCGATCTGAAGGAAACCAAAACAACAAAAGCCGAAGACAATATTGACAAGCTCTACCGCGACCTCGAAAGCCATGCACGTCAGGTCAGCACCGGCCGTTCGGATTCTGACGATAAATTTACACGCGATCTGGAGGCTCAGGCACGGCAGGCCCGCAAGGAAAGCAATCAGACCATGCGCTTCTTCGGCGGACTGCTGTTATTCGGCGCCGGACTGTTCATGATCCTGCAAAATCTGACCGTTACCAGCTCGTGGGGCATGGGTTCCATTTTCCGCATCGGCGGCTATAGCGTCCCGAACGGCACGATCATGATTCCGGTTCTGATCGGCATTGCACTGCTGTTTCTCTGTGACCGCAAGCTCTGGGGCTGGCTGTTCATCGCTGTCGGCATTGTCATCATACTCGCCGCGGTGATTATGAGCGTCAACATATATTGGCGCACCTCGAACGGCTGGATGTTCGTTGTCATGTTCGGTCTGACCTTCGCGGGCGGCGCAATGATGCTCCGCGAAATCTTCCGCAGCAAATAACCGGATAGATATGTGAAAAGAGGCTTCGTTCCTTTCCCGGAACGAAGCCTCCTATTTTGCTTATGAATATTGCTGTGCAAGCTGATAATAATGATAAAGCAGATAAATCGCGCCGAATAACACAAGGCAGCCGATCACTTCTCCCGCCATGCCGACACCGTTCCGGCGCCGCCTGCGCACACATGCATAGATAATCATGCCGAGCAGTCCGCATGCACCGCCGCCCGCGACCATCATCATTGCATTCGCGATGTAATCATCATCCGCAAAAGCATGATACAGCATGCTCAGTGTATCATCCAGCCGCTTGTATCCGATAAAAAGCAACAGTGCACCGACCAGCGAAAAGACCAATGATACCGCATTTCCGCCGGAGGCCGGCTCTGCCTGCATCTGCGGAACCGGTATGTACATCGGAACCGGAATTTGCTGCGGCGGAGCGGCATATTGCTGCTGCGGAGGCGGCATATACTGCGGTGCCTGCGGCTGACCGCCCGCCATCGGATTCTGTGCGCCGCAATATTTGCAGAATCTCATTGTCTCCGGGATATCATTTCCGCATTTTGTGCAAAACATGTTATACTTCCTCCGCCTTCTGACAGATTCAGAGTGTAAAGAACCGCTGATTCGCCTCAAAGACGCCGTGCGGCTTCAGCTCCTGATAGCCGGTCACATCTGCGGGCAGCGAGAGATTCGGCGCGTCGATCATTGCCGTCATCGGCTCCGGGCAGAAATAACCGTTGAAGCCCTTGTCATTCCAGATAATCCAGAATTTGTACTCCGGGCTGACCTCATAGCAGATGCGCTTGCCGGAGGCGACGTCCTCAACGATCGCACCGTAGAATTTCTGATCGTCGAGCTTGCCGAAATCGGCCTGATACATGTCATTATCGAGATTCTGAAGCACCGGACACTTTGTACCGTTCTTGTATTCGAGGTCGGAGAGCTTCAGATCAAGCAGACGCTCAGTCGGCAGGCAGCGCTCATTCAGCTCGCAGCGCTTGCCGATCGGCACCATCAGGCGCATATCCTCTGCCTTTGCGCCGTCAAGGAACGGTGCCTGAATGGTCGTGTGAGTTGCGACAGAGACAGGCAGCGCCTTCTCGGAAAGGTTAATCATAGCGATCTTGTGCTCAAGGCCGTATTCACTCAGGGTGAAGGTCAGCTCGACGCGGAAGCGCAGCGGCAGATGCGCAAAGAACGGATCGTTCTCGTCATAGTCATAGGCCGTCTTGACGACCGCGCAGTTATCGTCGGCATGATGGGAAAGCACGGTATGTACGCGCTTATGCAGAAAGCCGTGAATATGGTTATGATAGGGCTCCGCCTCATTGACCGGGAGCTGGTACTCACCGTCAGAGGTTTTCAGGATGCCGTCAGCAAAGCGGTTGGGGAGGTAGAGTGTCGGCAGACCCCAGACCTCGGCAGACTGCCGCAGCGTTTCGGGCGTATTGTCCGGCGAATAGCGAAAGACGTCGATATTGTTTTTTACATCACGCAGGCGAATGACATTCGAGCCGATCTCATACGCGATATAGGCCTCATAGCCGCCTGCTGAGAGCATAATGCAGGGTGTGCCGTTCAGAACAGTTTGCTGTGTCAGATTCATAATCCGGATTCCTCCTTCGCATTTGTGCAGTTGCCTGAAATGCTGATTCTCATTCACTTTAGTATAGCATGTTTTCCGCAAAAACGCAAGCGGGATTATGTTTTTTGTCAATCTGCACGAATCTTTGTTCATTTTTTGGGCATATCGCGAAGGGCTTTTTGTCGATTTGTGCAGACAGACTGTTGAAAGCAGCGCCTCCCCGAAGCCGGAAAGGCGCTGCCGATCAGATTATTCGTCTTCTTCGCTGCTGCTCTTGACGCTTGCGACAACCTCATCGAGGAGGTTTGCCGGCAGCGGCTCATAGCGCAGGAAATCGAATGTATACTCGCCCATGCCCTTGGCAACCTGACGCAGATACATTGTGAAGTCATGCATTTCGCGGATCGGCACTTCCGCCTGAATGACGGTCAGGCCGTCGCCGGCGGGCTCCATGCCGAGCACTCTGCCGCGGCGCTTGTTCAGGTCGCCCATGACATCACCGGTCTTGGCATCCGGAATTGTGACCTTCAGCGAGCCGATCGGCTCAAGCAGAATCGGGCTGGCCTGCTTCATGCCCTCTTTGAATGCGAGGGAAGCGGCGATCTTGAATGCCATTTCGGAGGAATCGACCGGGTGATAGGAACCGTCGAGCAGCGTTGCCTTGATGCCGACAACCGGGCAGCCTGCAAGCACGCCCTTCTTGACGCTCTCCTGAAGACCCTTTTCGATTGCGGGGAAGAAGTTTTTGGGGACTGCGCCGCCGAAAATCTTTTCCTCAAAGATGAGCGAATCGCTGTCGGTCGGCTCAAACTCAATCCAGACATCACCGAACTGGCCGTGGCCGCCGGACTGCTTCTTGTGGCGTCCCTGCACCTTATCGGTCTTTTTGCGGATGGTCTCGCGGTATGCGATCTTCGGTTCCTCAAGGTTGACATCGACACCGAACTTGCTCTTGAGCTTTGCCTTCACGACGTCGAGGTGCTGGTCGCCCAGACCTGCGAGCACCTGCTCCTTGGTTGTGGTGTCGAGCGTAAAGGACAGCGCCTTATCCTCCTCCAGCAGTCTCTGAAGGCCGTTGGAGATCTTCGCCTCATCGCCCTGTGCGGTCGCCTTGACGGCCATGCGGTAGGTCGGGTTCGGGTATACGATCGGTGCATAGGAGATGATGCGCTCCGGTGCACAGAGGGTATCGCAGGTGTTTGCTGCGATCTTCGTCGCGACAACGATATCGCCTGCTGCTGCTGCTGTGACCTCGATCTGCTTCTTGCCCAGCATGGTATACAGCTTGCCGATACGCTCGGTCGCGCCGGTTGTCGCATTGACCAGCTCCTTATCGGCGCTCAGCGTGCCGGAGAGCACCTTCAGGAAGCTCATCTTGCCGACGAACGGGTCCGCAACGGTACGGAACACGAATGCAGAAAGCGGTGCATCGGGATCGACCTTCAGCTCCAGCTCCTTGCCGTCCTTACCGGTCGCCTTGAGCGCCTCTGCGTTGGTCGGGTCGGGCATATATTTGAGGAATTCAAGCAGCAGGTCGCAGCCGGCGGGGTTCGTGCAGGAAACAGTGAACACCGGCATTGCCTTACCGGTACGCATTGCCTCGTGAATGCCGTGGCTGATCTCCTCCTGCGTGAACGGCGTTCCCTCGCCGCCCTCGTCGATGAAGTCCATGTACTTCATCATCATATCGTCATCGGTCTCCGCGACAGCCTCGGACAGACCGTCCATGAGCGAATCGGCGGTGATGCCGTCCTTGTCGTTCAGCACGATGCCGGTCGCATCCGCCGCAACGGAAACGCCCTTCTTGTCATATGTATACGACTTCATTCTGCCGAGGTGTACCAGCGATTTGAACTGGTTGTTGACGATCTCCGGAACGATAACCGGGCAGACCGCTGCGCCGAATGCGTCCTTCAGCGACTGAAGCGTGTTATAGAAATCCTGATTGGGGTCATCAATCTTGGTCACAACGAACAGCACATGCTTGCCAAGCTTCTTTGCGGCATTGAATGCCTTGACCGTGCCGACATGCACACCGGACTTTGCCGAAACACAGATGATGACGGTATCGCCTGCAAACAGGCCCTCATTTGCGGCGGCTGCGAAATCGAGCGAGCCGGGGGTATCGAGCAGGTTGATCTTGAATCCGCCGTATTCAAAATTCACAAGAGACAGATTGATCGAAGCGGTACGCTTGATCTCCTCGGGGTCAAAGTCACACACGGTATTGCCGTCTGCTGCCTTGCCGATGCGGTCGATCACGCCTGCGCGGTAAAGCAGTGCTTCTGCGAGTGCGGTTTTTCCGCAGCCGCTCTGGCCGGCGAGTACAATGTTTTTGATCTTGGTAGTGTCCGTGTTTTTCATATGTGAGACTCTCCTTACTGCCGCCTGCGTGCGGACGGATATTCCGATGCGATAAATTTCGGACAGCACACGCGGGATTGATCCGTATGCCGTCTGCCGCAGGCGAAAACTATGCTCTTATTATACCATGTGTGAAAAATCCTTGCAAGTGTGAAAGTCATTTTCTACGTTTTCACGAAAATACAGGTATTGCTTTGTGCAGTTTGACGGGAATATTGACCGTTTTTTGTGAGAGATTGACTATCATTTTACTGTTTGAACGAAAATCCCCCTGCCGGCAGGCGAAAAAACGCTTCTATCCGGCGGGGAAACTGCATAAAATGAAACATATGCGGGATTCCTGCCCGTTTTTTTGCTGCCGATCAATCGCCGGAGGCATAAAATGCTGCCGCTGTGCGCCTGAAGCCTGCTGCACTTGACAAAGCTGCGATTCCGGAGTATCATGATAACAGATTACTGCACATTATTCCTGATAGGAGGATATGCCATGAGACATTTTGCCGTGAGCTTTCTGAGCTGTATCATGGCCGCCTGCTGCCTGACAAGCTGTAAATGGGAACGCATCCCGCAGTACCGCGATCCCGCTGCGCTCATCAGCGAGCTTGTCTGCACCTACGGCCGTCACGCCGATCCCGCTGAGACTGCGCCGATTCTTGACAGTCTGACACAGTGTGACAGCCAGACCGGTGCGCTCTGGACAGGCATCATGGATTATTGGCAGCAGGCCGATATGAATATGCCGTACAGCAAAAAGCATCTGCCGGACAGCCTTCCCGATGACAATACGCTCTGTATTGCCGTGCTGGGCTATCAGCTCAACCCCGACGGCTCTATGCAGAATGAGCTGATCGGCCGCCTCAGAACCGCCCTCACCTGCGCAGAGCAGTACCCGGAGGCAGTCGTGCTCTGCACCGGCGGCGGAACTGCCGCCTGCGACCGCAATGCGACCGAGGCCGGCCAAATGGCAGAATGGCTCGAACAGCACGGCCTGAACCCCAGCCGCCTGCTCATCGAGAACCGTTCCCTCACAACCGCCGAAAACGCCAGATTTTCCTATCAGCTCATCCAGAAGGAACAGCCGCAGATCAAAAGTGTCGCAATCGTCACCAGCAAATATCATATTCCGTGGGGTGCGCTGATGTTCGAGACCGAATTCCGGCTCAGCGCCGCAGAGAATGCGCAGCCCGCGGTGCATGTCGATGCCTGCTGCGCCTATGAGATCGACCGCTCCGGCTTTGACGATGCGGTCAACCGCTCCTGCCAGACCGCCGGCATGCAGTATCTCATCGCTGCCCACACGCCCGATCCCGTTCAGAACAGCCGCAGCAGCGAATAAATCAGCACCGCTCCGGATCACGCCGTATTTCAGGCGGAATCCGGAGCGGTGAGCTTTTTTATAATATGGCTGATTATTTCATCAGCTCGGCAGCAAGCGCCTTGATCTGTGCGCGGCTGTCATCGTTCAGTGCGGATTTGATCTGCACGGTCGTATCGGTATAGGTGAGGTTCTTGCAGCCCTCCAGCGCCGCACGCATCGCCTTTTCAGCCTGAAGCGCCCAGCTTCCGTTCTCAATCATGCCGACCAGTCGGTTCTGGAAATTGCGCTCGGTCAGCGCATGAATGAAGGTCTCCATAAACGGGAACATGCCCGCATTGTAGGTCGTTGTTGCAAGGACAATCCTGCCATAGCGGAATGCATCCTCGACGGCCTCCGCCATGTCGCAGCGTGCCAGATCGTTGACTGCGACCTTCGGGCAGCCCGCCGCCTCCAGCTCCGCTGCCAGCAGCTCCGCAGCCTCCTTCGTGTGGCCGTAAACGGAGGTATAGCAGATCACAACGCCCTCGGTCTCGGTGCCGTATGCAGACCATGTGTTGTAAAGATCGAGATAGTAGCTGAGATTTTCCGAAAGCACTGGGCCGTGCAGCGGGCAGATCACTGCGATATCCAGTGCAGCGGTCTTTTTCAGCACGGCCTGCACCTGTGCGCCGTATTTGCCGACAATGCCGAAATAATAGCGCCGCGCTTCACATGCCCAGTCATCCTCCTCGCTGTCCAGTGCGCCGAACTTGCCGAAGGCATCCGCAGAGAACAGCACCTTGTCCTTCTGATCGTAGGTCATGATGACCTCCGGCCAGTGTACGAACGGTGCGCCGACAAACTGAAGCGTATGTGTGCCGAGCTCCAGCGTATCCTTCTCCTTGACGACAATGCGGCGGTCGGCATAATCCGTGCCGTAGAACTGCGCAAGAATCTGGAAAGCCTTGACCGATGCGACCATTTTCGCCGCCGGATATTTCTCCATGAACACGGTGATGTTCGCGGAATGGTCGGGCTCCATGTGCTGCACGATCAGGTAATCCGGTGTTCTGCCGTTCAGGGCCGCTTCGAGGTTTTTCAGCCATTCTTCACCGAATTTTGCATCGACCGAGTCCATGACTGCAATCTTTTCATCAAGAATCACATAGGAATTGTACGCCATGCCCTCCGGCACAATATACATGCCCTCAAACAGGTCGATCTCGTGGTCGTTGACGCCGATATAGCGGATGTCATTGGTGATGTTCATGGTAATCTTCTCCTTTTCATTTTTTCAAACAAGATCTTATTTTCCATAAGTTTCAAAAAGAGTTTCTATTCTGTCTATGGAAAACTTCCACTCATCAGGTATTTTATCTGTTGTTCCTTTCCCCGCGGCTTTCGCTGTCCATTTATGATTTTCAAATAGAATCGTATCACCTCGGCCATTTGCTTCTTTATGAAGCACCTTTGCTATTTTCTCCGGAGCAGCAAAATAAATACGGGGCATTGAGTCTATTTCAGTATCCTTGAATTGCACCAGACAGAATACAGTTTTTTTATGGTGATTTTCCAGCCATTCTTCAATAGCGTGATGATAGTCACAATTTTTCAAAAATCCCTGCGTCAATCCCCAACAGCCGTCCTGACTGCCTTTTACGGATATTTTGAGCATTCTATCATTCGAGACCGCAATCAAATCATATTCCGGCTGATTGGCACCATATTGAACTGATACGTCGTAGCCGCATCTAGCCAAAACAGCAGCGGCAAATGCTTCTGCTGATACTCCAACATGATAAGAACGAATCTTTTTCATAATAATTTTCTCACTTTCTCGCTCAAAAATGGGGTCTGGGGACAATGTCCCCAGCGAGGGGTATGGGGGCGAGCAGCCCCCATTTCAGATCCGTCGGAGACACATTATTCACCCTTCGGGGTGCCGTGGAGGATCTCGCCGTTTTTCCAGATCAGCTCATTCACGCAGGCATTTTCGTCATGCAGCGCGGTAATATTCTGCACGGTCGTTTCCGCGATATTGCTCAGCGCCTCCTCCGTCAGAAACGCCTGATGCGATGTGACAATGACATTCGGCATTGAGATCAGCCGGGCAAGGATATCGTCGCTGATGATATGTCCGGAAAGATCCTCATAGAAAAACTCCGTTTCCTCCTCGTACACATCGAGGCAGGCTGCGCCGATCTGCCGCGCCTTGATGCCTTCAAGCAGGCACTCTGCGTCGATCAGTGCGCCGCGCGAGGTGTTAATGATGACAACGCCCTTTTTCATCAGCTTGATCGTGTCGCAGTTGATGAGATGCCGCGTTTCGTCGGTCAGCGGGCAGTGCAGCGAAACTATATCGCTCTGCGCAAGCAGCTCCTCCAGCGTAACATATTCGATGCCGGAATCCTTCGCCGGGAATTTGTCATATGCGATGACATGCATGCCGAAGCCGCGGCAGATGTCGATAAACACGCGCCCTATGCGGCCGGTGCCGACGACGCCGACGGTCTTGCCGTGCAGATCGAAGCCGGTCATGCCGTTCAGCGAGAAATTGAAGTCCCGCGTGCGGATATACGCCTTGTGAATCCGGCGGACGGAGGTCAGCAGCAGCGCCATGGCATGCTCCGCGACTGCATAGGGGCTGTACGCCGGCACATGCACAACCCGCAGACCGCAGCTCGCGGCGGCCTTCAGATCGACATTATTATACCCCGCGCACCGCATGGCGATATACCTGCATTCGAGGTCGGCGAGCTTTTCCAGCACATCCGCGTCCAGCGCATCGTTTACAAACGCGCAGACGCCGTCACAGTTGCGGGCGAGCTCCGCGGTATCCGCAGTCAGGCGGGTATCATAAAACTTGAACTTGATGCCGTGCTCTGCGCCGAAGTGCTCAAAGGACGGCTTATCATAGGGCTTGGTATCAAAAAATGCAAATCTCATCGGAATGCAGCCTCCCTTTTCCAAATATAAAACGACCTGCTCTGCCGAACAGCAGAACAGGTCGTGTACGAACAGAAATCAGTTGATGATTGTCTTTTCAGTTTCCTTGTCGAAGAGATGAATCTTCTCGGCATCGAAGACCACGTCGATCTCGTCCTGCGGACGGGCTGTGGACTTCGGCGAAACACGGGCAGTCATCTTCACGCCCTCGAAATCGAGGTACAGATAGGTCTCAGCACCCATCAGCTCGGTGATCTCAACCACGCATTTGACGATACCGGTCGTTGCATTGGCGAGATACTGCGGCTCGTCATGCACATTCTCCGGACGGATACCGAGGATCACTTCCTTGTCGATGTAGTGCTCCAGATCCGGGGTGACCTTGCTCTGCGGCAGGATGACCTCAGACTTGATGCCTCTGCTGGACTTGGTATCCTCAGAGCCGAACTGAACGACATACTGACCGTCGCGGTAGATCAGGACAGCGTCGATGAAGTTCATCTGCGGAGAACCGAGGAAGCCTGCAACGAACTTGTTGCACGGGGTTTCATAGAGATTCTGCGGGGTATCAATCTGCTGGACATAGCCGCCCTTCATGACCACGATGCGG